>JAJSAJ010000653.1 GCA_024274855.1 Planctomycetota bacterium
AGCGTTTTCGGGAGGGCGAAGCTCCTGCTGAGCCTCTTGTTTCGTTGGCCAAAACGGCTCGGCGGGAGCCTCGCCCTCCCGTTTTGAGACAAAGCCTTGTATGCTAGTAGAGTGTAAGGATTCGCCAATCGATAACTGCCGCACAAGTCCCGGACCCCCATGAGTTCGTCTCATAGGTGAAGCAGTCTCGCAGCTAGAAGAGGCTAAGTTGATCATTTTGAGTCAAGTGTAGTGACCAACGGGAACGGGCCAGCACGGTTCGAGCGGTAGCGCGTAGTTGGTTCGAGGCCCTGCCTCGTTAGGTTCTCGTTCTCCGTTTTCAGGGCCAATGACATGAAACGCCGTGGAACTTCCTCGAAGTCAGCTGTGCGCCGTCGTGGCAACGCGAGTGCGCCACATGATGAGCCCACGAATCGTGGCAATCCGCGTCCAATTCGTTTTGGCCTGATTGTTGTCGGCGTGCTTGCTATCGGGGCTTCGGCTGGGATCTACTTGGCTACCCGATCCTGGCAACGACGGGTCACCGAACAGACTGGTGACCCGAAGATCATCAAGACGGTACAAGTTGGCCATGAGCCGTGGTTGGCCGATCCGGCTTTTTCGCCCGAAGCAACCGTCGAACAGTTGATAGCACAAGGGACAGAGAACACAACGGAACTGCTCCGAGCCTTTCCGGACAGTGCCGTCGCGGCGGGAATCGCGGGTCGCTGGTGGTTTAACCTGGGGCAAACGGCCAAAGCACGCACGATGTGGCAACGCAGCATTCAACTCGATCCCCGATTTACTGACGGCTATTTCGGCATGGGAGTGATTGCCAAGGATGGTGGAGATTTTGACGAAGCAGTCAAGATGTTTACCAAGGTCGTCGAACTCGATCCGGCAGAACCGCAAGCGCCTTCCCTGCTTGGTGAAACGCTGATGAAGTCTGGGCACATCGAGCAGGCGGTCGGTTTTCTTGAAAGAGCGGCTCGTCAGCCGGATCCGTCGGTAATCACCAGTTCGGACCTTGGTCAGGCATATCTTCAAATGAAGCAATATGACAAGGCACGGAGGATTTATGAGGCGCTGATTCAGGCGGCTCCCAACACGGGAAGCGCCTACTACGGCTTGGCTCAGGCTTATGCAAAACTTGGTCAACGAAAAAAGGCGCGCGAATACCTGAAGAAGTACCGCAGCTTTGCCGCCGTCGATCAGGAAGAGTTGGTTCGATACGTCCGCGGCTATTCGGATCGGGATTCGCTTCGCAAGTACCTCGCACAATCTTCGTTGGGCTGTGCGGCGCTCTATACGGAAAATGGGGAAAAAGAGGCGGCCGAGCGGTACTGGCGCATGACTAGCGTCTTGGATCCGACCAATACACTCTGCCTCGAGCAGTTGTTGACGCATTACGAGTCGCAACACCGATTGGCGGACGCTGTACTGATTGGCCGTCAGTTGTGTAACCTGCAACCAGATAATCCGGATCACTGGCTGGATGTTGCCATTCTTTACGGTCGCCTTGGCCGCCTGGATCAGGCGATGACCGCCGCTGCGAAGGCTGTCCAATTGGCGCCTGGCAATCCGAAATACAAACAAGCGTATGAAGTGATTCGCCAGAATCGCTGAAATACCCGTAAGGATGTTCCCTGTTCGGTTGCGATTCGGAGGCGTGCCACGAGTCTGCTTATGAACGAGATAACTGGAGTCGATGAGTTATGGTGCACCTGAAGCCAGTGATAAAACCTGTTTGTCTCTTGTGGGGTGTGTCTCGCGCCCATTTGGTCGGCTTGCCTCGTGTGGCATTTCGTCGAATTGCGGTTCGGCCGTGGCGAATGACGTTTCCCGCGACACCGTGCATCTTGCTGGTGGCATTGATTGTCGCGACCGAGGCGCGAGGACAAAGTCCCATTCTGTTGCACGACATCACCGAGCAAACGGGGATCACTTTCAAACACACGGATGGTGGATCTGGCGAACGCTACATTATGGAAACGGTGACCGCGGGACTTGCCCTGTTTGACTATGACAATGATGGGGACATCGATATTTACTTTCTCAATGGCGCGCCGTTGCGAGGCACAAAGGTCGACGATGCGCCAAGAAATGCCCTGTATCGCAATGATGGCGATTTTCATTTCACGGACGTGACCAAACACTCCGGGTTGGGCGACACGGGATATGGATTAGGCGTGGCCGTCGGCGATTACGATAATGACGGTGATCCGGATGTCTATTTGAACAACTACGGTCCGAATGCCATGTACAGCAACAACGGTGACGGGACCTTTTCGGACGTGACCGTGCAGAGCGGAACGGAAAACGGCAAGAGTGAAGTGGGCGCGGGGACGTGTTTTTTGGACATGGACGGCGATGGTGACTTGGACCTGTACGTTTCACGGTATCTGGACTTTTCATACGAGACGCACGTCCACAATGTCTGGATGGGCTACCATGTCTATTCCGGCCCCGAGCACTACGTACCGATACCGGATACCATGTACCTCAACAATGGGGATGGCACGTTTACCGATGTAAGTGTCGAATCGGGCATTGCCGCCGTCAAAGGACGAGGCATGGGAATCGTCTGCGCCGACTATGACAACGACGGCGACACGGCCATTTATGTGGCTAACGACTCGACAGCCAACTTCCTCTTCGAAAATGATGGAACGGGGAAGTTCGAAGAAATCGACCTGTTGGCCGGGCTCGCATATGACCTATATGGAAAACGGCATGGGAGCATGGGCGTTGACTGCGGCGATTACGATAACGACGGCCTGCTTGACTTCTACCAAACCTCCTACCAACGCCAACTGGCCGTCCTGTTCCGAAACATGGGCGACGGCCTTTTTGAAGACGTTACCTTAACCAGCCAGGCCGGCGATGGGACATTGCAGTATGTGACCTGGGGAAACGGGTTCGCGGACTTCAACAACGATGGCAATCGAGATATTTTTGTCGCCTGCGGCCATTTGCTCGATAACGTCGACCTGTTCAGCGACATCACTTCGTACAAGGTGCGAAATATCCTGTTCATGAATATGGGAAACGGCAAGTTCATGAATGTCTCCAACCAAAGTGGTGACGGAATGCAGGTCAAACTGAGCAGTCGTGGTGTTGCGTTCGACGATCTGGACAACGATGGGGACGTCGATGTGGTCATACTCAATTCGCGAAGCAAGCCGACTGTTTTGCGGAATGATTCGCCCAAAAAGCACCATTGGCTGGGAGTGCAGCTACGCGGCAAGAAGACCAATCGCGACGGCGTCGGCGCGCACGTAAAGGTCTTTGCGGGAGATCTGAAGCTGATCGACGAAGTACACAGCGGACGAAGCTATCAAAGCCACTACGGGACGCGTCTGCATTTCGGACTCGGCGATCGTAAACACATCGACCGCGTCGAAGTTCGCTGGATCGGTGGCGGAACCGACGTTTTGCGTGATGTGCCGATCGATCGGGTTATGACAATTGTCGAGGGAACCGCCGGCACCTCGCACTGACTTCTTCACGTGCCGATCGATCGTCCCTTGCCGGATTGACCCGGAAGCTTGGGGTGCGAGGCCATAAACCGAGCCACCGAGACATTCGGCAAACAACGATCAGGGTGCACATCCAACAGCAACACGTACGCGTTATAAGTGCAGCCATCTTGAGGGGGGGATTGCCCCGGATGGAAGGTGGTGTCTTCTTGCGCATCTGGCTTACTAATCCGGTTTCTTCTCTAAAATACGGGAGAATATAGGCCAGAGCGTTCCCCCAAAAGGCACGCCGATGTATAAGAAAAAGGTAGTGCGCGCCGAATGGTTTCGGTGTGGGACAAGAAATGAAGTGACAGGTACTTGTCAGGTAATTGTCAATTGACGCACGAGAGTGTGCTCGGTTCATTGTCTTGTCCGGCCCCCCAAGGGGCCGTGAAGGACCATCCGATTTTGCGGCTGGAACGCTGCGGGCTGTTGTCGGTCATTGGTCCGTTCTTTTTGGTTCAAACGCACGGGATTGAAACCGGCGTTTGTTCCGGAACAGTGAGTGGCTTGTTCTAAAGTTAGTTGTCTTTTTGGTTTTGCAGCGATTGGAGGTGGAGTAGTGAGGCGTTCTGTTGTTGGACGGCGCGGTCGTCCTGGATTTACGCTTGTCGAGTTGCTGGTGGTCATTGCGATCATCGGGATTTTGGTGGCACTCCTGTTGCCGGCCGTACAGGCCGCTCGTGAGGCCGCACGACGCATGCAGTGTTCGAACAATCTGAAACAGCTTGCGTTGGCATGCCACAATTATGTCGACACGCATAAAGTTTTGCCCCCGATGAATGTCGGAACGAACTCAATCGGTGGCTGGGGCGATGGTGGCTACAAAATCTCGAACTTCCGACGGTTGAGCTGGATGGTTCATACGATGCCGTTTTATGAGCAGAAGACATTGTATGACCAGATCATGGCGGGTGGTGTCGGGACTGATGGAACGGTCGTGCCCGCTGGTGGTTCCCATCCGCTTTGGAGCGGTTACCTGCCCTACCGAACGTTGGTTCCCGATGTGCTCTGTCCGTCGGATGGCCTTGGCCAGAAAAAGAGTTCCGGCTCAGTAGGCAAGAACAACTATCTCGCGTCGATGGGCGACCAGTATTACAACGTGGCCGGCGATACGGACAACCGCGGCATTTTTTCGAATGTCCGCGCGACCAGTTTTCGCGACATTAAGGATGGAACCAGCAATACGATTTTGCTGAGCGAAAACACGATCCATCCAAAGGGTGGCACGGACTGCGTCAAGTTACACGGCTGCTTGAATGTCATATCCGACATTGATTCGACCGGACCTATCGCTTGCATGGCCACCAAAGGCCCAAGCGGTACGATCCTAGGCCCGATCGCGCAAGATCACCAGCAACGTGGTGACAGTTTGTATGCCGGGTTCCCGATCACGACCGGATTCAACACGATTCTGTCTCCAAACTCACCCATTTGCATGATCTCACGGGGCGAGTGGAGCTGGGGCGTATTGCCTCCGGACAGCTATCATCCTGGTGGTGTCAATGCCGCTTTGGCTGACGGCTCGGTTCGCTTCATTGCCGAGACGATCAACACGGGCAATCTGTCCTGCCGTGACCCATCGCGCGTTGATCCGTGCATGACGGGGCAGATTCCCGGAACCAGTCCCTACGGCATCTGGGGTGCGTTGGGCAGCAAGGATGGTTCCGAGATACTACAAGACGAATTCTAAGCTTTGTCGACTGCCGCTTGGGGCTGTCTGGGCTTCGCAGGCGGTTGACGTGCAAACCGATCACGGGTCGCCACGTTCATGTGGCGGCCCGTTTCTTTTCTTGCTCAATATGCGTGCCTAATGTCCGTGGGGATCCGCGCACTTCGATAAGCCCACTTTGGCCGGTATTCGCCATTACCCCACCTCTGGCATGTGCGAGGACGACGCAAGGTAATATCACATCTTACTTTACATCCGCTTGTCGTTTGGATATACTACACTCGTTCTCGTTGCTTGCCGCGGAAAATACGTTCGGCGCGTGTTGTCTGTTTGGATCTTTGCCGTTCAGCGGCCCATTCAGTTCCGTCACGCGGACTGAGATTGGCACAATTTTGCGTGAGTACGCAAATCGTCTGACTTCAGAATTGATCGGCGGCACATCGGTGGAGCGGGACGGAAATGGTTTCCCTTAATGTTTTCTTTTTCTAAGAGGTGGAGAATGACAACGTTCGGTAGAAGACGCGGCGGCCACTCGGGGTTTACGCTGGTCGAGTTGCTTGTGGTCATCGCGATCATCGGTATTTTGGTGGCACTGCTTTTGCCGGCTGTGCAAGCGGCTCGTGAAGCCGCACGGCGCATGCAGTGCTCGAACAATTTGAAACAGCTTGCCTTGGCGTGTCACAATTACGTCGACACACACAAAGTTCTGCCTCCGATGGCAACGGGGACGAACGCGATCGGCGGCTGGGGGGATGGTGGTTACAAAATCTCCAATGGCCGACGCCTGAGCTGGATGGTCCACACGATGCCCTTCTATGAGCAGAAGACCTTGTATGACCAGATCATGTCCGGTGGTGTGGCAAGTGATGGAACGGTCGTGCCCGCTGGTGGATCCAATCCGCTTTGGAGTGGCTATCTACCGTATCGCACGTTAGTCCCTGATGTGCTCTGTCCGTCAGATGGCGTGGGACAGAAGAAAAATACTTGGGAAACTGGCAAGAACAATTACTGCGCGTCGATAGGCGATCAGTATTACGGCAATGCGGGTTCAACCAACGTGCGAGGAATTTTCTCGTACAACAAGTCGACAAGTTTCCGTGACATCAAAGATGGAACGAGTAATACGATTCTGTTGAGCGAGAATACGATCCGTCCCACAACAACTGCGTCTCGGTGTGTAAAAATCCATGGCTGTTATTCGGTCATTTCTGACATTGATTCAACCGGGCCGATCAGCTGCATGGCGACAAAAGGTCCCAGCGGCACGATTCTCGGGCCGTTGCCGGCCAGTCATGAACGGCGCGGCGATAGCTTGTACTACGGTGTGGCAATGATCAGTGGATTCACAACGATTCTATCCCCGAACTCGCCCAACTGTGCCATCGATCGGGGCGAATGGTCATGGGGCATTTTTCCGCCTGACAGTTTCCATCCTGGCGGTGTCAATGCAGCGTTGGCTGACGGGTCGGTCCGCTTCATTGCCGAGACGATCAATACGGGCAACTTGGCATGTCGCGATCCATCGCGTGTCGATCCTTGCATGACTGGCCAGATCCCTGGAACCAGTCCCTACGGCATCTGGGGTGCTTTGGGCAGCAAGAATGGTTCCGAGATTCTGCAAGACGAATTCTAAACGCCATCAATCGCCTGCCGG
>JAJSAJ010000654.1 GCA_024274855.1 Planctomycetota bacterium
TTCCTAATTATTAAAAGTCTTAACCGCCGCAACAGCAATCGCCCCCTGATAAAGAATCTGCGTCACACTACTCCACAAAGTGAGTGGACGTATTCGATTGGTATCCAACGGTACAACAATCGTATCGCCAGGCCGAATGTCCGTCTGGCGCCCCCTGCCAAACCACCTTGACCGATTCCCGGCGATAACTGCACCATTGGCACGAACGACATAGATCAATTTTTTGTCGGCGTGGCGCGTTAACCCGCCGCTGCGGTCAATGTAGTCATCACGTGACATTCCTGGCTGATAAAAATGGGACGTATTCTGCTGCGTTTCTCCGAGGACGGTCACAACCTGAGTCACGGTCGGAATAAGCAACCGGTCCCCGTCACGCAATTCAATCTCGCTCGCAGATTCTTGACCATCCCGACCGAGTTGAATAACAAGCCGTCCCACCGCCTCAGTATTCTTAAGCTGGTTCAATAGAACACGACCGGTACTAAGTGCGTCCGTGTCACCCGAATTCGCCGCTTGCAGGGAAAGCGATGCCAGGTCCGCTTCCATTCGACGCGTCAGCATTTCTATTTGTTCCTGTTCCTGCTTCTTCAGCGATTCGCGAAGAAATACGGCACCTTCCGGATACGCTCCGGGCGCTAGTCCACCAGCTCGCTCCAGGACGTCGGCCAGCGTCTCCCCACGACGGACTCGATAGGTACCGGGAAATACAACTTCACCCTCTAGGGTAACCGTCCAGATTGAATTCCAGTCAGGGACGCGCTTGATACTCAGATAATCATGCGCATTGAGTGCAAGGTCCGCGCTCGTATCGCCCTGACGTATCGCGTACAAATCTACATTGATGATTTCAGTTTCGCGTCCCCCGCCAGGTCGCACTGAGTATCGCGTTAACTCCGCCTCCAGCGCGAAAGCCTCCTCCGACAAATTTCCGCCAGCACGAATCAGGTCGCTGATTCGCATTTCCGGCTCAAGCGGATAAACGCCAGGTGCTCGCACGTTCCCGGAGATCTGAACGCGTTGAAGTGGCGAATCAATCGTCGCTTGCTGTTCAAGTTCTTCCAGTAGCGGCCCAACAACTCTTTGGCGGCCAAGGGTCCGGCTAAACACGTTAACGATATCGCCTGGCTTGAGCAAGATATCGTCATTGCTACCGGGTGACTGCAATGCTTTAGAAAGACTGCTCGACAAGGCCTCAATAGGCTCGCCTTTTTTCCCCTCTCTTCGAACCAGGATGTAGTCAGTATCGACTCCGGACTTGAGTTCGTCGGTGTTTTCAATGAGATCTGTCAGACGCATTCCTGGCCGCCACGGAAAGTTTCCAGGCCGATGTACATGTCCGGCAAGAACCACTGAGTTTTCGATTTCCGGCAATACTTCCGGCACCAGCAATACATCGCCCTTACGCATGCGAATTGAATTCGCAGACTCGCTGCCGAGGTTGACAGTAAGAACGGTGCGTTCGCCGTTTTCTTCTATTCTCCGGATCCGGGCTCCACTGGCATAAGCCTCAGGCGTCAGCCCTCCGGCCAGACCGACCAAATCGGCTGCTGTAGTAAAGCGCAACACTTCGTATATAGCAGGCCTGTTTACTGCGCCACCGATGGATACGGTTTTGCCGATGGGCGGCACGAAAATAACGTCGCCTGGTTGCAGCCTGCTATCTCCCGAGGTATCCCCGCGGATAAGCAGGTCGTAAGCATCAAGCGTCGATGCGACCTTGCCGTTTCTCTTCAGCTGAATCTTGCGCAGCGAGCCAACAGGACTAACGCCACCGCTTCGATACAGCGCACCGCTGATTGTCGCCAGTCCGCTGACAACATAGGAACCGGGCTTGTTGACATCGCCCAGTACGAAGATGCGAATGGTCCTCAATTGCCCCATCGTCACACTTACCTGTGTGCCGATCAGCATTTCCTGAACGCGTTTGTTCAGGTCGGCGCGAAATTCGGAGCACGGAATACCCGCCACCGTCACCGGACCGATTTCAGGAAGATTTAACACGCCGTCGCGGGAAACTTCGTATTCGTAAATGCCGTTAACATTTCCGAATAACTGCACTCGGACAGAGTCACCGGGACCCAATACATAATCCGGCGGTACCGGGCCGCTGGTCGGTGCGTCGAAAGACGTCTCTCTCGGCTGGAAAACGTTATATCCGAATGGCCGCAATGCTTCGATGCCAATTGGCTTCTGACCAAGGATAGTCGCACTAGTAGACAGGAGTGACAGATACGGTTCGGCCGCCAATCGACGATTAATCTCTCGTTCAGTCAGGCCAAGCAATGGAATGGACTCCAGCCCATCCAAGGAGAGAACTCCGGAATCGTCAAGGACGAAAAGGTGACTACCGAGTAATTTGCTCAGCGCCGCATCACCAAAAAGCTGGCGTCGTTGTGCTGGCGACAACGATCCCGACGGCTTGAAAACTATGACGACCCGGCTGCGCGGGTGGGCAGTCGATTCTACCGCCGCCAGAACCTGATCTATGTTGTTGGTGCTTGCAACCGGCTGGCTGACCGGCTCGTTAATCGTTTGTTGGGTGCTCATCGATTGTTGTGCGTTGAGTTGCCTAATCGCATCCATTGCCTGCTGGCGTTGCGCGGGAGGCAATTGGTTGAGCATTTGTTGCTGAGCCGCGGAGAACTGGGCGGATTGAGCAAGAGTTGGAACAGCAAACGATAAGATGAATATCGCCAGCGAAACAACCACTGCTCGCGGCCTGGGCATCCATATGGGCATTAAGCCGCTCCTACGGGTGGAAGTCACTGTGAGTTCCATTGGATAAATCCGGTGACATCTGAGGTTGAAATATCCGATAACTGATCTTTGAGTAGGCTGTATCCGAGGCCTGCATAAAACCGTCCGAAGCGAGTTTGGCGTTCGTGTGATAACTGCAGATCAGTCAGTTCTTGTGGCGTCGGAGTCAGCGAATGCCGCGAATTCGGCAAACCTATTCGATTTATTTCCATGTAACGCAAAGAGAAATTCCAAGTATGACCGGCGGATTGTACCAGCGTTGAACCGATCGAGTAGGACAAGGTATCGGCGTCGCCTGAGAATCCGAGTGGGCGACCATTGTACCGATATCCGGTTTGGAAGATCGAGTGCTCATAGGCCGTATTTGCGACCGCCGAGCCTTCACCCAACGCGCCCAAATGGCTGCTCGAGTTTGTGAACTCGAAATGTGTTCGGTGCGATACGCCCCCAACGCGGCCCCAATATTCCACGCCTAATAGTTGCAGCCAAAGGCGAAACTGTGCCCCGGTCTTGCGCGTGTCCTCAGCGATCCATTGCATGTAGAACGCCAGCGGAGTTTTTCGAGGTAGTGTCCAGCGAATGTCGATTCCTGCTAGTTGGTTGCCAGGCTCGTCCTCCGAATCTACGTTGGCGCCCTGATTGTCGTTTCCATGCAGCAAGCGCAAGAATGTCTTTAGATCACAGATCCGGCCGTCACCACACCATTGGGCCGTTCGTGATATTCCGATTTCCAAACCGCGGGTCGGACGAAAGCTTCCACGCATGCCTAACAGCCAACCGTTTTTCACCACTCGCTCGTCGTCAAGAACGCTCATGAATGAAGTGAATGTCCATGGCCCCATCCAGCTAAGCCATTTTGTCGTGTAGGGAATACTGCTAATTCTTTGGACCGCGATCCCGGGTGCCGGCCTCGCGTTCGTCGACAAAATCAGGCTGCCATCTCTGCCAGGCCCCCACCAGCGCTCTTGCCAGCCAGCCGTCGCCAACCAATTCCCCAGTACTAGTCCGGCATAGGTTCCGTCCGCCCTGAATTCATCTTCGTCGAACGGGGTTTCGACGTATGTCGCAGCCAGATTGACTACGAATTGTCCACCCTGCCAGCTCAGCTCTGCTCGTACCTCACGCTCTTCCCTGGGCGTATTTTCAAATGTCCGAATAATCCTGGGATCGGATGCGCCTGACAAACCGAATCGGCTATTTACGGGCTGTTTGCCCACTTCCAAGCTAATGCGGTCACTAACTCGGTAATACGCCGGTATTTGCTGCAAGCTAAGGTCTTCAACGTCGATCTCGACGAATGCCGCACGTACATCTCCCAATGCCAACGGCCATGCAGTCAGCGGAATATTGGTGACGCCAGTGTCGTTCAGGAGCTGCAGGTCAGACCTGAATCGCATATCGCCCGGTGGTGAAAGCGGGTTCGCCCACCCAGTAGAGAAGGCCGTGCAGCCGAAAATGACTACAGACCATATTTGGGCGGAAATTCGCATGTGTGAATTGTGGACTAATCACCCCGCCGGGTCGATAGTTTCTGGTGCCGGTGTTCACTTATTCACTTATTTGCGCGCCTAACGACTGCTCCACTGCAAGAATCCCCTCGCATCCCGTGAATTCGCGCCCGTCGCCATGTCCTCGCGACGCTCGAA
>JAJSAJ010000655.1 GCA_024274855.1 Planctomycetota bacterium
ATTTGTCATTTGTTATTTGTCAGAGTATGACCCTGCTGTGCTGCCTCTCTCGATGATAAATGAGTAATGTCAAATGACTAATGATAAATCGGGCGTGTGGGAAATCGGGGAAAACTCCGGTGCTAACGCGATCGCAGACGAAAACCCCATGAACGTCTATTCTACGCTGTTCGAACGCAACCAGCAAGGAAGAAGGTTACGTCAGGGACTGCCAGGCGCCGAGCAGCAAGCTGGCGGTTCGGTCGACATCCTCCACCGACGTGTGCGCTCCCAGACTCAACCGAACCGTGCCGCGAGCCTGCTGGGGCTCCAGCCGGATTGCCGTGAGTGTTTTCGACATTGATACCTGATCGGCGTGGCAGGCGGAACCGGTCGATGCGCAGATCTCGGGAACGCGCTGCAGCAATTCAGCGCCGGCAACGCTGGGGAAATTGGCACTCAACGTATTCGGCAACCTCGGCGAACGGAAGCCGTTGACGGTAAGCTGGTCACCGATTTCGGCTTTCAACAAATCAAGTAACCGATCTCGAAGTGCCGCCATGCGTTCGGTTTCCGTTTCGAGGGCTCTGGCTGCCAACGTAGCTGCTTTTCCCAACCCAACCAACGAGGCGACATTTTCCGTGCCTGGGCGGAGGCCACGTTCGTGCCCAGCGCCATGCAGGACTGGTTGTAGTGTGACCGAACGGCGCACAAAGAGCGCACCAACTCCCTTGGGCGCATAAAGTTTGTGACCGGCAATTGACAGGAGATCGACGCCCAACTCGTTTACGTTGACTCGTATCTTGCCAACCGATTGGGCCGCATCGGTGTGCAACAGAATGTCCCGTTCATGACAAATTGTGGAGATGGCCCGAATTGGCTGAATCGTACCGATTTCGTTGTTGGCATGCATAATACTTACCAGACGTGTTTCGGGCCGAATCGCGCGACGAATCTCGTTCGGATCAACAACGCCATCCTCGGTGCACGGAACGATCGTCAAGGCGATTCCCTGTCGCTTCAAGAACCGAGCCGGGGCCTCGACCGCCGGATGCTCAAAGACGGAAATGATCAAATGCGATCCGGTACGCAGCGTGTCGGGCCAGAGCGCCCCGATCAGCGCCAGATTGTTGCTCTCCGTCCCACCAGATGTGAAGACGATTTCGTCACAGTCAGCACCGATCAGTCCGGCAACGCAACCGCGCGCCTCCTGGATCGCTTCCGATGTGATTCTGCCCAGCACGTGGCTGCTTGATGGATTGCCGAAATGTTCGGTCAAGTACGGCTCCATCGCCTCATGAACACTTGGCGCGATCGGAGTCGTGGCATTGTAGTCCAAGTAGATTCGTCGCATGGTGTACCTTGTGCTACGGGAAGGGGCCGAGCCGGTGGAAGGTCATCGATGGCTTCAATTCACGAATGGCAAATTCGGTAACACGTCAGTTCGACGGTCTGACTCTCCGAGCGCTGTTCTGGTTGCAGTCGAGTCACGTGTTGCCGAAGAAAAAGTAGATTAACCACAGAGATAACAGAGGACTTAATCCTCGTTTCTTTCTGTTCAATTCTCTTCAAGTCACCGTTTTTCGACAAACAAGACGAACAGGTACCCTGATGGCTTGCTGCCGTTTCGCTTGACGGTTACTCCTTCTTACGTCCTCGTGATGTCGCGTTCTTCCGCGTACAGACCCCCATGGGCTCGCCCATGGGCGAATCAGTCTCGCAGCTAAGGAGGATCGCCGCATGAACGCCCCTGGGTCGGGACGCGCGCTCGGGTGCCCATAGCTTGAGAGACTTTGGTTCCCACGGGACAAGCCCGTGGGGGACCGGGACCGACGCTACGTCCCCCAGTAAACGCGACAACAATTGATTCGCCGGTCCTTCGCACTGGAGTTTTCCCCGATTTACCACACGTTCGATTTATCATCAGTCATTTGACATTACTCATTTATCATCGAGAGAGGCAGCGCTGCGGGGTCATACTGTGACAAATGACAAATG
>JAJSAJ010000656.1 GCA_024274855.1 Planctomycetota bacterium
GCGAAGCTCCTGCTGAGCCGGGACGTCCCGACGCTTCCTTGCTTTCGCGACTCGCCAGGAGGCTCACTCCCCTGCCTGACAGGAGTTCGGACCTCGATTTTCAGGCTTGGCGTGGTAGGTAGACAAAGCGACGCGGAATACTGGTGACGATTTATTATCAAGAACAACCGGTCTCCCTCGAGCCTGATCGATTCAGATCGGCCTTGACTCGGGGGCCGAAGGCCCGGTTCAACCCCCCAAATTGGACGTTGTTCTTGACAATTCCTGGCTGGCTGTGTCGAATAAAGTAGTCTTCGCAAGATATTGGGATGCGTCCGCGAAGCCAACAAGCGGGATTGGCTGTGGCGGCGCAAGGAAGTCAACGTCTTATCTGCCGGTCCCCGATCGGGGATCACGCCGCGTGTGATGGCGGCGCAGTGTTGTTTGTTTGTGCCCTGGGACGGGCGAGGAGAGGTCTCATGAAAACACAGTTTCCCGCGATTCCCAAGGATTTGCCTATCTCTGGCGTTTCATTTCCAGGCCTTCCATGCCAACCGACCGCACGGCGCTGCGGCTTTTCCCTGGTCGAGATGCTCGTGGCCATGGGACTTTCTCTGTTAATCATCCTGGCGGTGACGCAGGTATTTCGCCTGGTCGGTGACAACGTGCTGGCAAGCCGGGCTGTCATGGAAATGTCCGGCGAGTTGCGTGGCGCGGCAAACCGATTGGAACGCGACTTGCAAGCGGCCACCGTATCCGCGCGACCCTGGAACAAGCCGGGAAGTGGAGCCGGTTATTTTGAAGTGATTGAAGGCCCTCGCTGGGATATGGGCTTACCAAACAACGCAGGGGTCACCACCTTTAATCGTGAGACGAGCATGGGGGATTTTGACGATGTGTTGATGTTCACCGCGAGATCGGAGGACCAGACGTTCATCGGTCAAATTCAGGGCCACATCGTCCCCGCAACCGCGGTAACGCCGCCACGATTGATTTACAACCCAAATGAAACCAATCCGATCGAATCGCGACTGGCCGAAATCGTTTGGTTCACACGGTTCAACGACATTGCCCCCGCCGGTCCTGATCCGGGCGAAGTGACCGTTTATCGGCGCGCGTTGCTGATTTTGCCCAACCTGGATCTGTCGGATCCAAGCGTGCAACAATTGACCCCCGGACAATTCTATTCTGCATTTGATCTGTCGGCCTCGATCCGCGAGGCGGTGCCGGCCACGGCCCCACGCACCTGGCTGAAATCGTCCAACACGTTGGAAAGCTTGACGCAGCGAGAAAACCGAATCGGTCACAACGTTTCCGGCGGGTTTCCACTGGTCAATACGGATGCCACGGTCAACCAGCCGTTCCCGTACAGGGTTCACCCTGCTTTGCTGGTGCCGCAGGGAACGGTTCTAAGTGGCGGCAACCTCGTGACGATCGACAGCCTGATTGACAGTAACGCATTGATGCCTACGAATGCCTGGCGGCCGTTTTCCGAATCCTACGGAAGTGACGTGGCACTGTCCGAGGCACTGGCGTTCGATGTCAAAGTCTACGACCAGACGGTTCCACTGCGAACCTACGATTCCGAGTTTCTGCTGCCAAGCGATCCCGGGTATCTTTCCGGAGCGGCCGCGGCAAATGCTCCGCAAGGTGGCTACGTCGATTTGTGGTTCA
>JAJSAJ010000043.1 GCA_024274855.1 Planctomycetota bacterium
ATGCCGCTCATCGACGGACGTGGGCGTCCGTCGGACACCGACCAACACGCCCTCGCCTGTGTTCCAATGGAGAAGAGTAGGAAAGCAGTTGGGCCATGACGGTGCGGAAGGCGCGTGGCGCAAGCGGCGAGGGAGTGACGGCAGAATCGCCAGTGACTCTATACTAAAGGGGAAAAGTAACTCGCGGGTCTTCTCCCCCGAAGCGCGCTGGAGCGAGGGGGAGCGGCGTTCGGGCAAGCGCGACACCGTTCGACGCGTTACCCAGCACACAATCGGTGACAGAAGGTAGTCATTGCAGTCTTTTTCCCCTCCGCACGTACGAACCGCCAGCCCGGTGGGCTGGATATCGATTCGAAAGCCGGCCGGTCCATGCTGCTGCTGCCTTCCTGGTTCTTCCGTGGCCGAGGTGTCTGGGGCGTGTCACAGTAATTCATAAGCCATGCGCCCCTGCCGATTCCCGGTCGGCGGTGGATCTCTTATAGGGGGTCAAAGGGATGGGCCGGTCTTGACTTAAGACTTAAGCGAGGTGAGCCTGAGAATACCGTTCCCAGTTAAGGCTCCATAAGTTTTAAGTTAAGACCTGACCCCCGTGCGACTGACCCCCGGGCGACCTGGAGCGTTAGCAGTGCGGAAACTAGATGCTATTACCGAGGTATGCGGAAAAACCGGCATTCAGGTGCCGAAGTTTTGTCGCGAGTCGGCATGACGACGCGCGACCGCAAACAGTGTGTGGCAGTCTCGAGCAATGCGAGCCTGCAGGACAACCAGCATGGGCCAACAGTCTCGCGCACAGCACGCATTTCAGCGGTTTTCGCCGGTCTCGCACGAAAAAATCTGGCACGGCTCGCGGGCGGGTTAGGCTCTTTGGGCCCCATCTTGGCGGGGGACTCGTCCGCCCACGGAGAACTTGTGGAATGACTTGCTATTTTGTGTTACCTAAATTAACATAAATGTTTCCCAGGGCACTTTTTGGGACAATTCTAAGTCCGGGGTTCGGATGCCCGTGCAGCGATCGGACGTACATTGAAGTGGTTCGCAATCGCAAACGGCAAACTTCAACAGGGGAGCGGAGCGATGATCAGAAGTTCGGTAGTCGGATGGGCGGCATGCCTCTTCGTCTGTCTGGCCGGAGTATTCGCGTGGGCTCAAGAGCCGGCCGCCGCCGAGTTATACGGTCGGGGTGTTCATGCGTACTTCCGCAGTGACTATGAACAAGCGATTCGCGATCTGACACTGGCCATCGAGAAGAACCAGAAGGATCCTCGCGCCTATTTCTTCCGTGGCGCGGCTATCGCTCAGGTAAGAGGGTTTGATGCGGCGAACGCCGATTTTGTTCAAGGTGCCAAGTTGGAAGCGGATGCCGAGATCCAGCTGGTTGATGTTGATGTGGCCTTGGAGCGAATTCAAGGGCCGATTCGGCAGGCGATTGAACAGGCTCGTCGTGCGGCACGCGCTGCAGCGAAACAGCGCGAGCTGAAACGCAGGCGTGCTCGCTATACACAAATGAAGCAACGCGATAAAGACGTCTTGTTCGTTCCGAGCCGGCCGATTCCGAAAATCGGTTTTCCGCTACCTAAACCGAAGAATCCCGTAGTCGATCCGTTTGCGAGCGGTCTGGCGCTGACTGGTGGCAAGATTGTGCAAGTCGATCAACCACTGGCCGATGACAAGTCGGACGGGGCTCCTGCCGTGGGCCAGCCACGTGATCCATTTGGAGGGGCCCCGGCCACACAGCCGGCTCCTGCACCGAAGGCCGAACCGGATCCTTTTGGCAGTATGCCTGCTGCCGCATCGGACGACAGTGCACCGAAAGCCGATCAGACAGATCCCTTTGGGGACGACAGTGCAAAACCCAAGACAAACATTCTTGACGGCGCGGCTGGCGGGGCGAAGACCAAGTCGATTGTGGGACAAGCTTTCGGTATCTTAGGAAAGACACTCTCTGGTGGTGCCAGTCGGGACCCGTTCGGAGCAGGTCAAGAAACGGATGCTGGGAAACCAGCGGCCGCAGATGCCAAGCCGGCAGCGGGGCCGAAGCCCTCGCCGGTTCCAGCTCCGAAAAAACCGGACCCTTCCGCCGAAGACGATCCGTTCAAATAGACGCGGCTTCACGCGGGCAGGGCACAACCAGCGTCGTAACACCACGGCCAACATGTGGCCAGTCCCATCGTTGGGTCGCTTCCACCGGTCGGTTGCACGAGACGTGGGCGCAAGCTGCAGCTAACGCGCGCAGTATGTGAAATTCGTATTTTGAGCGTGTCCCGAACTCGGGAGGGCGAGGCTCCTGCCGAGCCGTTCTGGCCAACAAAACAGAGGCTCAAGAAAAACAGGGGCTCAGCTCTTCCGTCAACAACCGCCAGCCAATTTCGGAACACGTTCTGAGTGGAATCAATAGTCCCGGAACGGTCCGCGCGGTTCCGAGGCGTCCATTTCCTTTTGCCATTGGGTAAATTGCGTCTTCACTTCCTTCAGTTTTTCGGGCCGTTCTTTGGACAGATCGTGGCGTTCGCCGATGTCGTTGGACAGATCGAACAGCCCGCCGCCTCGTTGCGAATCGACCCATTTCCAATGTCCGACGCGTGCGGCCTTGTCACGACGTCGCTGCCAGAACATCGATGTTCGGGGGGACGGCGCTTGATCAGTCAGCACGGGCATCATGTCGTATCCATCGAGGACCAGATCTTGCGGCGGTCGAACCCCGACTACTTTCAGGATGGTTGGAACGATTTCCAGTGCGGTCAGAAATGCGTCACACGTTGTATTGGGCGCGATATGTTTCGGATAGCGGATGATACAGGGAACTCGGTTTCCGCCCTCGAACATTTGGGCTTTGCCGCCCCGCAGTGGGCTGTTGTCGCTGCCCGTGCCTCCTCCATTGTCCGAGAAGAAAATGACAATTGTGTTGTCGGCCACGTGGAATTGCTCAAGCAGTTCGAGTATCCGTCCAATGGCGTCGTCCATGCAGGTCAGTGAGGCGGCATATTCCAGTCGTTTCAAGTCGCGATTCGGTGCGGTTGCTTCCTTGCCGTAGCGGGTTCGTTTGATATACCCGGCCTTCGCTTGCAAATGGGGATACATGTTCTTGTACCGGTCCGGCGCCTGGGGTGCACCGCGGATCGCGGGGTCTAGGTTCGATGCGTTGTGCGGTGCATTGAACGGCACGTAGAGGAAGAACGGTTGATCATGGTGCTGTCTCAGGAACCGCTCGGCCTCACGCTGAAACAGATAGGTGCAATAGGTGCCTTTGTCTGTTTGTGTGGGCCGGTTATTACGGTACATCGACGGCACGCCGTAACGCTCATGCGTGAAATAATCGATGCCCGTGTTGCAAAACCCGTAGAAATCATCGAAGCCGCGAGCCAGTGGAAGAAATCTTTGGTGAACGCCGAGATCCCATTTTCCGAAAATCCCGCTCACATATCCGGCCTGCTTCAGTAGCCGCGGTAACAGAATTTCGCGGATGTCCATGCCACCGATACGTTCGAACGTCACAGCATACTCTTGGGGTGTATATTTCTTGCCGTAGTCGGGTGCTTCGTTACGGATCATATCGTAGATGCCGTTCCGTTGAGGATAGCGGCCCGTTAGAAGGCCACCTCGACTCGGCGTGCAGGCCGGCCATGTCACATAGAAGTTCGTCAATCGAACGCCCTGGCCGGCAAGGTCGTCCAGGTGAGGCACTTTGATTTCGTCGCTGCCAAAGCATCCCAGATCGTGATAGCCTTGGTCGTCGCTGACGATTATCAGTACATTCGGAGGCGCTACGGTTGCCATCAGCAGCGGAGCCGTCAGCCAGACCAAGACCAACAGGCTTGTGATGCGGGCCCCCGGCTTGGATTGCGACAGGGTTGCTTCGCACGTACGGGTTTCGTGAGCGATGAAAGGCAGTCGCCCCCCAAAGAACCTGTTCTCTGTTGGGCGGTGGCTCTGCCAGGCGGATCGTTGGCTGGTTATCATTTCGATGATCGCTTTCTGTTACCAAGACAGGTCAATCGGCCATTTTGCATGGCCATGTATACGCGTTTGCCGGCAATCGCCAGCCCGTCCCAGACCGGTGTGCCGACTTGCTGCTGTTGCACGACCCGCCCGTTTTCAGGAGAGACAGCCTGCAGCTTTCCGTCGGAGTCTGCCAGATAAAGGTAGTTGCTGGCTAGCGCCATGGCGTTGACCGTCGGATTCGTTTTTTTCGAGCCAACCAGTTCGCTCGTCCAAGTGGCCTTTTCCGACAGCCTTTGGCTTCGCCAAGCCAGGCCATTTTTTCGGCTTCCTTCACTTCCGGCCCAGCCGGTGATCCACTTCGAATTGAACTGCTCGCCTCCCTCCAAATCAAAATCTCGCCGGTAAATCGCCTGCTTGTTCTCAAGGCAGCCGAACAGGACGTTGTCCCGGTAGACCACCAATGGCCGCTTAGGCGAAAACGTCTTGGTGCGAGTTTGGTTCCTGGGAGCGTATGACCATGAACCCTGAGGCACCATGGCCGAACCGTTCCCTGTGTTGACCCGCACAAATGCCTTCCAGGGATCAATGGACATCTTGCCAGTGTCCCGATCGAAGACCCAACGCGACATGGCGACACCATCCCCCGTTTGCATCAAGAGATCGAAATTGTCGAACTCAAGTGCACTTGATGTGTAGTAGCCTTTTTGTGGGATACTGTCGAGTCGCTGGACCCAGTCGGTTTTTCCCGATCGAGGGTCGACGGCAAAGACCAGAATACCACCGTCGGCAAACGACTGACGTCCGGCGGCAAAAAATGCTTTTCCTTCGGTCACCAGGATACTGCCGGGGACCGGCCATGGAGATTCCACTTGGCCATAGGTCACGATGCGTTATTCATGCGGTGCGGCACGTAAGCGCCAGACCAGTTCGCCATCGCGTAACCGAAGGCAGTAGGCCCAGCCATTGTTGGATCCAAACAGGCAGAGCCCCTGATAGAGGGTCGGAGGTGTATCGACGCGGCCGTTGGCCGTGAACTGCCACTTTTGCTTTCCGGAGGCAGCGTGAAATGCGATCACTTGGTGCCTGTTCGGACATGCAACGACTACCGTATCGTCCGACACAACGGGCGGTGTGATCCAACCTTTGATGAACGGGTCGTCGTTCCAGTCTTCCAGAATGGGGCCTTTGGCATCGGGCGGCGTTGCGACTTGGACGGACCAGACTGTTTGCAGCATACTGGGCCCGGCGCCGGTGCTGCTGGCGCTGCGCCATGGGTCGTGCCGATAACAGGGCCAATCGTCCTCCTGGTCGCTCGGTGAAGTCAGCTTGGGAGGTTCGGCGCCGGTCTCCAGCGGGAATGTCATCTCGCTGAGGTGTTTCGTGGCCGGATTGCCGCCGGGCCTGGCCGGAGCCAGTGCCACATAGCCTCGCAACATGGGCCAGCAGACACAGTGTTTGGGAGTCACGTTGATCAGTCCGTGCGCTGGGACCCAGCCCGCATCGCGTCCGCACGCGGCCTTGGTAATGCGATTGCCGTCGACTTGGCCCGTTTCCAAATTGGTCAAGTCCATTTCACCTGAGAACAGGTAGCGAACGGTGGCGACCGGGGGAAAACAATGAGCCAACCCGGCCGGATAAGTCGCATCGATCTTTCCGGTCGGCAGGTAGATCGACGAGACGCGCGTCGGTTCCCTTTTCTTCCCTTCGGCATGGCCGCCTTCCAGCAGCCAAAGCCGCTGTCCGATAAACATCGCGCGCGCTTGTCGCGCATGGTTCATGCCCGGGAAAAAGTCTCGTTGAAAAACTGATTTGCCGTCTTCGGCGGCGACAAGGTGAATTGAATTGCCTGGACCATCGTTATTTAGTGTGGAGACCTCGAAGGTTAACAGTCCATCATGATAGACGGAGCGCGTGACACGCCCGGCCCAAGCGTAATCCACTCGTTTCCATTTCTGCTTGCCGGTCTGTTTTTCCAGGACGACTACTTCGACCGGGGCTCCGCGTCGCGGATTGCCTTGAAGCAGTCCAACAATGTTGTCACCAGCGACCACATAACGAGGCTGAGGCCCGCGGTGCATCCAGATCAAACGGCCCGTGTCGGCCTGAAAGGCCTTCAGCCCGTCGGTTTCGACGGAGATCACGATTCCGTCATCAAACACGATGTAGTTCGGCCGCTGGGATTGCTGGAATGTGCGAACGACGTGTCCGGTCCGCGCATACAAGGCTTGCAGCTTGTTTCCGAAAACGACAATTACTAGACCGTCGCCCGTCACTGGCTGAGCGGCGCCCCGGGCCGGCTTGTAGCCGTACCCGCCTTTTGCCGGAGATGGAGCCAGATTCTTCGTCCACAATCTCAAGCCATTGAATCCGTCGCGTGCCAGAATGCCACCGTAATAGTTGCACCCGGACCCGGTTACCAAGTTACCGATTTCTGCCCATGCACCGGCAATCCATCGAACTCGTCGAGGTGGTCCGACCGCCGTATCATTTGAGACTGCATTGCCGGATGCTGAATGACGGGGGTGTGTCCATTCATCCATCGTCTCTGGCCAGGGTTTTTCGGCAACCAGCCAGTTGCCCGCCCCCTTTGTCTTTCGTGGTTCGGTCAATCCTGCACGCTGTAAGAGTCCGGCCGCGCTCGGGCTCGACACCACAAGTACGGAGCCGCCTGGACAGATGATTCGACTGATCTCCGCGGCCAAATGTTCTGACAAATCAGTCCGTACGATCACCAGGTTGACCAGGTTCTCGGTGTACGGCAGCGAGTCGGTCAAGCTGCTTATCTGATCCGCGGATGCCAATCCATAAACGTTCTTCCGGTTTAATTCCTTTTGTGCCTTCTGAACGATGTCCACATCGGTGTCGAGCAGCTGAATCACAAAGCGACCGGTTCTGGCAAGATCTTCGGCCCAATTTGTATATTTCGCACCGATCTGCACGCACAAACCGCTCGAAACGTTTGTCGATGCGATCGGTTCCGGTAGCGTGATCTTCTGGGCATTTGTGGATGTCGAGGACAGGCCGAAGGCACCGAATGTACCGATCAGCAGCCACATTGGAAGCAGACGTTTGGAGGATCGTCGTTTCATGAACGGGTCGCCTTTGTCGAGAGAGCCATGAGGGCGGGGTACGTTGTTGTGTGTGGCCAAACGAATCAGCCGGCCGATTAACGGTTGCTGCCGCATCCACCAGCGCATGGCGGGCTGTCAACGGCGGCCCATTTGACGGTGCTCAATTGGCTAATCTGATTGAGCATGATAGTATAGCCGATCGCAACGCGTGCTTGGGACGTGTCGAAAGGTCTGTCGTTATTGGCGGTTTTCGGAGTGAGGCGAGTGGTCCAATGGGAGGCACGCGGAATCGTGTGGGCGCATAGAATCTTAACATTTGGGATGTGTGTGTTGGCCTGTTTGGGGGGGCTTGCGTCGTTCGCGGCTGATGTCGATACGAGGCCGCTTCCGATAGGTGTTACCGACGCGTTTCCCGGGGTCCGTATCGCCCGGCCGGTTGTGGTGACACACGCCGGTGATGCTAGCAATCGTCTGTTTGTTGGTTCTCAGTTTGGCGTCATTCACGTCTTTCCCAACGACGCGGCGACAGAGCGGACGAGCGTGTTTCTGGATATTCGCTCCAAGGTTGCGTACAAGGAAATCGAGAACGAGAAGGGGTTTCTCGGCCTGGCTTTTCACCCTCAGTACGCCACGAACGGGCGTTTTTTTGTCGACTATACGGCTCAAGAAAATGAGAAACTGACGTCGGTCATCGCTGAATACCGAGTTTCTCGAATCAATGCCAATCAAGCGGTTCCGCAATCGGAACGAGTGATCTTGCGAATCGAGCAGCCCTATTGGAATCACAACGGGGGGACGTTGACATTTGGGCCCGACGGTTACCTCTACATCGCACTGGGCGATGGTGGCCGACAGAGTGATCCTTCGGGAAACGGTCAGAATCTGAGCACGCTGCTCGGGTCGATTCTTCGCATTGATGTCGATCGGTCGGATGACGGGAAACGCTATGCAATTCCGGACGATAATCCGTTCGTTTCCAGGACGAACGCACGTTCGGAGATTTGGGCATACGGGTTTCGCAATGTCTGGCGGATGGCATTCGATCGCAAGACGGGCCAGTTGTGGGCTGGAGACAATGGCGAGGATCTTTGGGAGGAGATCGATTTGGTCACGCGTGGCGGCAACTATGGCTGGCGACTCCGGGAAGGAGCTCATCGCTTTGGAAGCCGCGGATCTGGCCAACGCGGTGACCTGATCGACCCGATCTGGGAGTACCATCATCGGGTCGGAAAGTCGATTATTGGTGGGTGCGTCTATCGGGGGCGACGATTGCCTGAATTAGTGGGTGCTTACTTGTATGGGGACTATGTAACGGGCGACATCTGGGCCCTTCGCTACGATGCTGCCCGAAAGGTGGTTACTGAGAACCGGCCGGTCTTCAGTAACCGATTGCCGCTAATGACATTTGGCGAGGACGAGGGTGGAGAAGTTTATGTAACCACCATGTTTAGTGGGGGTGTCATTTACGGGTTTATTCGGAGGAGGGTTTCCAAACGGCCGGATTTCGATCAATATGGAGTAACGGCGACTGGGTCGCAAGTCGTAACCGGGCTCCCTCGCCGATGGTCCGGCTCCGTGAATCGCTTGTGTGTTGGCGGAATACAACAGGCGAGCATTGCCGGTCGGGCATGTTGGACGTCCGAGAAGGCGAGCATCGGCGAGCAGAGCCCTACGTTTTGGGATGCAGGCCAATTCCGCGTTAGGCAAGCAGGGCGGTGATCACGCGCGTTGCTGGGTGCGAACAGACGGTTTTTCGAGGCCTGGTCGCATTGAGCTGACATTCGTCTACTTCAAAAAAACAGCGCCGTCACCCATGGACATTTCACGCGTTGGCCCTTTTGCGGTCGAAGAAAAGCTCGGGCCCGATCGGCGGGCATCGGTCTACTGTGCCGTTCACGTGCAGCAGCGAAAGAGCGTTGCGTTGCGTGTGTTTTCAGCTCCCTTGGCCACGCACGGGTCGGTTCGTGAGGAATACGACTGCGAGTTCGAAACGCTCAAGTTGCTCCGTCACCCGAATATCGTACGTTTTTTCGGTGGTGGGTTTGATAATGGCTATGGATATTTCGCGTCCAAGTTGGTTCGTGGCGAATCGCTGACCCAGATGTTAGACCGTCGCGGCAATCTGCCTTGGGAGATGGTGGTTGATATTGCGTTGCAGATAAGCGAAGGATTGCAGTATGCGCATGACGCGGGATTGGTTCATGCACGACTGAATCCCGACAAGATTTTGATCACCGAAGACGGCCAGGTAAAGATCGCCGATTTTCGTCAGCATCCGGTCGCTCGGACGGCATTGCATCAGCCGGAGATGGTCGGTTACCTGGCACCGGAGCAGCGGGGCCGGTGGCAGACGGTAACGCCCAAGACAGATGTTTTCTCGTTGGGCTGTCTCATGTATCGGATGTTAACGGGTCGCGTGCCGTATCCGGTCGAGTCGGATGAGACGGCAAAGGGTGAGGCACCGTCGAATCCTCCGCGTCCCGCGACCGTTGTGTTGAATTGTCCGGTGTGGCTTGACACGTTGGTGGTGAAGACGCTGGCTCTCGAACCGGCAGCGCGGCCGCACAGTGCGACAGCGGTTGTTCTTGCATTGAAAGAGACGAAGCGGCGAGTTGCGGCCGGTACGGGGGTCGCGGAGCATGTCGCGTCGGGGTTTAGCCCGATCGAGGTCGATGCGGACAAAGAGGTTGCTCGACGCCTGTTGGGGCGAAAGTCAAGCAAGGCCAAACGCAAACCGCCTCTGTTGGATCGGCCCTGGTTCCTGGTGCTCAGTCTCGTGTTGCTGATCGCATCTGTACTGACTTGGATTTTGTGGCCCGTCAGCGAGCAGCGATTGTTGGTAAAAGCTGAGGGGTTGATGCGCGAAAAAACCGCAGTTGCCTGGCGGCGTGCCGAGACGGATTACCTGCGTCCCTTGCTGGAACAATTTCCGCAGGGCGAGTACGCTCCACGTGCTCGCAAAATGCTCGACCTGATCGAGATGGATCGTGCTGAACGCCGCTTGCGGCGACGTCTGCAGATGGGGCGTGCGCCCGAAACCGAAGGTGGACGTCTGTTGGCCGAAGCGATGAACTTCGAGAAGTTTGGCGACCGCGTCACCGCACTCAACAAGTACCATGGCATGATCAAGCTGTTTGACGAAAACAGCCAAGAGCGTCCGTATGTGAACTTGGCGCGTCGGCAAATCGCTGAACTGGAAAAAGACGTTGGCAGTACGGATCGAGTGGATTTTGTTCAACAGCGCCTTGACGAGGCGGAGCGTTTGGCAGATGAAGGCAAGGCCGTTCAGGCACGCGAGTTGTGGCGGAGTATCGTGACGCTTTATCAGGGCAACCGAGAATTGGATGTGTTCGTCAAGCGGGCCGAGTCCCATTTGGAAGATTCGTTTCAAAACGGAAAAAATGAGAATCTGGACAGCAAGTCTGAGGGCCCGCGGTCGGAACAGAATGTGACTACGGATCGTCCAAGCGACGATCGACAGGCGAGTGACCGTGGCGGAAGAGGTGAGAAACAACCATGACCGTTCCTCGATGGGATGATGAGGCAGCGTGGAGCCGTTGGCGGAATCAGTGGGACCTGCGCGACGACACGATCTATTTGAACCATGGTTCGTTCGGGCCCTCTCCACGTTCGGTGCGCGCGGCACGTCGCCGGTGGCTCGATCAACTGGAACAGCAACCGATGGACTTTCTGGCTCGCCGGCTGGAACCCGCATGGTTGGCCTCGCGGCGAAAGTTGGCCCAATTTGTCGGTACGATCGAACAGAATCTTGTGTTTGTCGAAAACTCGACAGCCGGAATGAATCTTGTCGCCCATAACTTTCCATTGCAGGTTGATGAGCAAGTTGTTCTGACCAACCATGAATACGGGGCCGTATTTCGGATTTGGGATCGTGCTTGCCGCCGGAAGGACGCCCATCTGGTGACTGCAAGGCTGCCCCAGGTCATCGAGTCGGCGGAACACGTTGTCGATTCGATCTTCGCGGCGATCAATCAGCAAACGCGCCTCTTGGTTGTCAGTCACATCACGTCGGCGACCGCCTTGATTTTGCCGATCGATGCGATTTGCCACCGCGCTCGACAGATGGGAGTTGCCGTTTGTATAGACGGTCCGCACGCGCCGGCCCAGATTCCATTGAATATCGATCAGATCGGTTGCGATTTCTACACGGCCAGTTGCCACAAATGGCTCTGTGCTCCGTTCGGATCGGGGTTTCTCACGGTAGCGAAGCCATACCAGGAGACGTTCCAACCAAGCCAGCTCAGCTGGGGCCGGATGCCTCCGGATCAGCCGGAGGCGTGGTGGGATGAGTTTGTCTGGAGCGGCACCGGCGATCGAACTCCTTTCTTGGCGACGTCCGACGCGATTGATTTCTTTCAGGATCAGATTGGGCTGGATGCATTCCGGCAGCGCACTCACGCACTGGCTCGCTATGCGCGCCGACGGATCGTCGAATTGGTTCGATGCGACGTGCCGTTTCCGGACAGCCCCGAGTGGTACGGTTCGATGGCCCTGGTGCCTCTGCCGCGGGGAGAGGCCAAGCCGTTGCAGAACGAGCTGTGGCAACAACATGGGATTGAAGTTCCCATTATCGATTTCGAACAGCAGCGTTTCATCCGCGTCTCCTGCCATCTGTATAATACGCCGAGCCAAATCGACACGTTGGTCGAGGCGCTACGTGGACATCTGCAATGACCCGCGTCCTGTGTGCGATGTTGTCGGACGGCACAGTGTGGACCGCGTCTATCCCCAAGGCATGGGCAAGCCTGGAGCGTAGCCGTTCACGCCGCTGGGGTCTGACGCAATTTTCGGCGGAGAAAGCGTTTCTTTACGCGAACGCATCTTGTCGCCGAAAATGGGTCTGACCCCTTGGAAGCGAACCGGCGGCCTACATTCCGTGAACGGTTACGCCTGGAGCTTCTGGTTAGACGGGTGCTGGGAGGTCGCGTCGCAGGAAAATCACGGCCGCGCCAAGGTAGGCGATAAGGCCCAATCCAATCAGCGTCAAGTCGCTGCCGGCTGGGCCCAATCCGAGTGTTTGAGTTCGAGGGTCCGACAGAACGAGCGCCCAGGTGTGCTCGGGCGTGTGGACTGCCACGCTGACGAAATGCTCGGGATCGTAGGCCGAAAAAAAAGTCGTCTTCAGCAGCCACTTGATCCGTACGGACGCGAGTCCGGCGATCTTGGCGATCAACTGGATCACGAAAACTCCCGCCACGATCCCGATCGTGCGCCAACGAAAACGATCGGCTGACGAGACAAGCGTGCTGAAGGCTGTCAGGAAGAAGCCCAATGCGAACAGATTGATCGCGGCCGGCCAGAAGACGGCGGCGTCTAGTCTGGTGGCGAGTGGTACCAGGCGAGTTGGAACGTCCATCAGCGGCGAAGCGATTGCCAGTCCGGATAAGGAAGGGGTCCAAAATGCGGGAACCACCGATTCCGGGACGGCTGTTGTCTGGATACACATGTAGATGCCCAACCACGAGGCAAGGGCCAGAATAGCTGTGCCGCCGAGCGTGACCGTTGCATGCGTCAGTAGGATCTTCAGACGGCTGACTGGTTGAGCTAAAAGCATCTCCAGTGTTCCTCGCCCCAATTCGCCGCTGATGCAGTCGGATCCACGCGCGATTGCCCATAACGACATGCTCATCACAACAATCAGCATGTCGTATGTCAGCGCGACGCGGCCCGAATACGTGAACAACTGCTCGAATGGGACCGGTGCGAATCGTTCCATTTCGCGAAACTGTTCCGCAATGGTCTGGAATCGATCCATCGGGAACAGGCCGACGATCCAGACCCGTAACCAACAGAACGCGAACATCACAAGCGTGCAGCATGCTAGCAGGGTCTTGGATTCGCGAACATATTTTCGAATCAGTGGCCTGATCACAATCGAACGTCTCCTCGCGACGGCGTATCCAGTGTCGCCGGGTTGGCGTGAAATCGGTCGTAGACAGGCCGCAACCCGAGCGGTTCAATTTGGATCTCATCCAGAGTCGTTGTCGAAAGCCACCCGAGCAGTGGGGCAAGGTCGCCGCATGTTTCGATGACAACGTGACCATCCGGGCCCGTCTGAATGGAGAGCGAGGCGAGTTCATTCGGCGGTTTGGAAAACGGACCACGCAATCGGGCGCGAATTCGATGCCGCCGACGAAGCTCGGACATGACCTGTGTGTGGACCAGACGTCCCTGGCACAGGATTGCCACACGATCACAGACCTGTTCGATTTCGGGCAGTATGTGAGAACTTAGCAGCACTGTCCGCTGCCGGCTTCGCGCCTCGAGGATCAACTCGGTTACCGTAGCCCGAACGGTTGGATCCAGATTCGCGGTCGGTTCGTCCAAGATCAGCAGGGGGGCATCGATAGACAGAGTAACGGCCAAAGCCAGCTTTTGACGCATGCCGGTTGACATCAGGCTAACGCGTCGAGCCAGATCCAGATCCAGACGCTGCGCCAACTGACGGGCACGCTGAAGACTGTTGTCGGGTCGCAGGCTGGCGAAGAATGCCAGCAAATCCCGCCCTCGCATTTGGCGGTAAAGACGCGCGTCACCCGGCAGATAAGCGAGCTGCCGATGGGCCGCGACTGATTGGAGCGTACAGTCGAATTGATCGATTCGAGCCGTGCCGGAGGTCGGATGCAGGAACCCGAGCAACAGACGCAAAAGGGTCGTTTTTCCGGATCCATTTGGCCCCAACAGTCCGAATACCTCGCCCCGCTCGACACTCAGTGAGCATTGATCCAATGCGGTCACGTGAGAATATTTTTTCGTCAAACCGTCTGTTACGACAAACACCAAGAGACCCTTGTTCCCGTCGCCGCTGAGCGATCGTGGCCGGAAATTCTTGACCGGAAGCGACTCGGGACTGTTCATCACCCGGCTCGCAGTACGCTGGTCTAAAGCATTGAGCCCCGTTTGACAACCACGGATGTGGGGCAGTCTCGCCGTTGTGGGGGGTGGCCCGCCGACCGTCTTCGTGCGTTCGCCAGCAGGTCTCCAGTTGTCTTGTCTTGTCGTGTTGCATTGCATGGGTCGATTATGCAGTCGCTCACGGGGTTTTCGTCCGCCATCGCGTTAGCACCCGAGTTTTCCCCGATTTTCCACACACCCTCCAGGCACTCTCGCCGTGAACGATTACTTGATTGTCATGCCGCACGCGTCAGTCGCGAGACGAAAACCCTCGCGGGATTGCGTAGATACTGTCGGTGACCTGGGCGTCGACAAACGAAGAGGGATCGAGTGATGTGATCGCTTGATGATGGGTCGATCGTCCGATAACTTGCCAGGCGTTGGAGCCAGCCACGACCTGATAGGGAGATAGAAACGTTCTGAATGTCTGCCCATTGCATGGATGAAGGGTGACCTGCAAGACGCGACGTTGGCGCACGGATTGAAAAACCTGTTGAAGGCATTCCGTTTCCCCTGCCGACTCGTGCACGGCCGTTGCTCGCACAGTGCACGCATGAACTAGACGGGATATAGAGTGACGAATGGCTGGCGGCGACGTGGAGAGAAGTTTGCCTGTTGCTTGGCGTAACTGCTTGCCGAAATGTGGCATCCCTTTGAGCATCGAGAAATGGATGGCCGCGATCAGGGTCGTCAATTCGTCGGATGTGAATGTGGGGAGCACGGCCAGATCAGGTTGTGGAGCAAGTCGGTAGCAGTTACTCAACTCGTCGAAGGCCACGTCGATTCCCGCATCGCGAATCAGATTCAAGTCGCGGTAGATAGTGCGTCGGCTCACACTCAGTTTTCCGGAAAGGTCGCGCGAATTCAAGCCGCCGCCCGTTTGAAGCTGGGCGAGGATTTGGAGGATGCGAGCATGTCGTCCAATAGTTGACGGGCGGTTCATTCCTGAGATCTCCTTGTGGATTGTGCCAAGGGCGATGGGCCGCCCGCACGAAGAAAACGGCAAGCGATCTGTCCGCACGGGTGCGCGAAAGCGAAACGCGTTCACCAGCTCCGACAAGAGCAGTTTGGGACACTCGCATTGCCGTTTTCCGACGGGGTACTCGCCGGCCCAACGGGGGCCGTATTGTTGCCAAGAGATTCACGACACGTGCTCCGGCCATGGGGTCTGTTGGAATAATCACGGTTTTGGGCAGTTACCAAGCGCGAAAAAAAGAAAAAAAACGGAATTTCTGTCGGGGGTGGCCCGGAGACTCGGGCCTTGGCTCTTTTTTGCTATTTCCATAAGACGCGTAAGATGCGTATATTCTTGGGCCGAAATGCCCTTTCGGCACTGGAGGTTCCCAGCAAGCAGACCGTCAACACGAGGACAAAACCTGCCATGCGAATCGGGGTGTTCTTGCCGAACTGGATAGGTGACGTGGTTATGGCGACGCCCGCGCTGCGCGCCGTCCGGACCCGTTTTGGCGATCAGGCGACTTTGGTTGGTGTGATGCGGCCCTATGTGTCCGACGTGCTGGCTGGGGCCGATTTGCTGGATCAGTCGGTTGAGTATGATCGTTCGAGTTGGGTTGATATGGGGCGACTGGTGACACAGCTTCGGCAAATTCGCCTGGATGCCCTTTTGTTGTTCACCAATTCACTGACCACCGGTGTTTTGGCCCGATTGACCGGTTGTCCGCGCCGGATCGGTTTTGCAATGCACGGTCGTGGCTGGATGCTGACCGATCGATTGCGCCCGGCACGCGATGGACGCCGGAGAGTGCCTCGGTCAGCCGTCGATCATTATCTGGATGTGGTCGCTGTATTGGGCTGCTATACGCAGGATCGAAGGCCGCGGCTGGCGACGACGGTCGAAGAGGAACGACTGGCTGATCGGTTGTGGCAACGCTTCGGCTGGATCTCGTCCGACCGAGTTGTCGTTCTCAATACGGGGGGCGCCTACGGAGCGGCGAAGACCTGGCCACCAGAACACTTTGCGAACCTATCGCACCAGTTGATTGGCGAGCGTGATGTCAAGGTCTTGCTTCTGACCGGCCCGGCCGAGCGTGATGCGGTGCGGAACATATGCCGATACGTCGGAGATTCCCGAGTGCAAAGCCTTGCCGACCAGCCGTTGAGTATCGGGTTGAGCAAGGCTTGTGTGCGGCGTAGCTGCCTGATGGTTACGACCGACAGCGGGCCTCGACATTTTGCTGCCGCGTTCGGCCTGCCCGCCGTGACCCTGTTTGGCCCGACGGATCCCCGATGGAGTGCCAATTACAATCCGATCTCCACCGATCTGTACCGCGACATGGCGTGTCGTCCTTGCGGCGAACGAACCTGTCCATTGGAGCATCATGGGTGTATGAGGAAGTTGACGGTCAAACAAGTTGCCGCAAGTGCGATTCGCCTGCTCGACGCGGATGCCGAACGTGCCGCATGACGAGCCGAGTTCCACTATTGAGGGCGCGAAGTCCGTTCAACGGAATAGTCGACATCGATTGAATTGATCACTTGCAAGTCCCTGGCCACGGCACGGACAACTTCCTGAGCAAGTTGCTTGTGGTAGAAGGAACGCACTCGTCCGTGAAGTAGCAAGCGATCGCCGTCGCGCCGGACGTGTAAGTCGCGTAGGGCAAAGATGGGGCTGGCCGAAAGGGCCGATTGTGCCTGGTTTTCAACGTCTATAGTCATGAGCGTCCCTTGCGCCGTCTTCGCGGCGTGCCAGATGGCGGCTGGGTGGCGAAGCACCACTGCTCCATGGCGACCGACAACGCGCTACACTTCTGGTCACTCTAACTTTGGCGAGGTCTGTTCGTCAAGCGGCCCGTCCTCAAGGTCGCTCGTTGCAGGAAGTTTCCCGGTCGAAATCAGCCACTGAAGCACTTGTCGCGCGAGCATTTCGGGGGGGGCCTTGGCACTGTGCAGCGTGATTTCGGGATGCTCCGGACGTTCGTACGGCGCATCGACTCCCGTCAATCCACGTAACTGGCCCGCACGGGCTTTGCGGTATAGGCCCTTGGGATCGCGAGACTGGCAGACGTCCAGTGGCGCATCGACCAACACTTCGACAAAATCTCCAGCCTGGCCTTGGTAATCAATCCAACGACGAACGTAATCCCGATCGGCACGATAAGGGCTGACGAAGGCGACTAGAGTTACGATCCCGGCCGAAGCGAAAAGCTGAGCAACCGTGCCCACTCGCCGGATGTTCTCACGCCGATCCTCCGGTGAAAACCCCAAGCCGAAACGTTCGGCAAATGGTTCGCCAAATTCGGCCAACAGCTGGCTGCTGGCGTTTAACCCGTGACGGATGTTGTCCACGTCCAAAACGAACGAATGGACGTGCCGTTCGTAAAGCAGCCTGTCAATACAATTGGCGATCGTGCTCTTGCCGCTGCCGCTGAGTCCGGTCAGCCAAATGACACAGCTGTGGTGGCCATTGAGGTGTTCGCGTTGCGATCGGGTTATTTGGTGATCGTGCCATGTGATGTGAACTTCGTCGTTCATGTTTCAGCGATTCCTCATGAGGGACGGATCAGACGGACGATGCTTACCTTAATTCGTAGCCGTTCACGCCGCTGGGGTCTGACGCAATTTTCGGCGGAGACAGCGTTTCTTTACGCGAACGCATTTTGTCGCCGAAAATGGGTCTGACCCCTTGGAAGCGAACCGGCGGCCTACATTCCGTGAACCGTTACCTTAATTCTTGTGTGGCAGTTTTTTCCGAGGCAAGTCCGAGCGTTGGGGTGCCAGTCGTCCGTTGTCGCGATCGGTTCATGTTACTTTTTTTAATACTCACTGCCTTGCCTATCTTGCCTGGAATACCGGTTTAGGTCGTGTCGCTGCGTATCAATCGTCTTCCCTGCCGGCGGGGAAGTCATTATAACCGTTGTCTTCGGTCGGTATTTTTTCGAGTCGACCGAGAGGCAGATCGGACGTTGGAAACGTGGTGGCCTTGGGTGCTGATGAGGGCTGTTTTCCCGCCAGTGGCAACTGATTCGGAGTCCATGGCGTTGGTGGCGATCGGTAGTATCAATCGACGTGCCTGTTGACGTCTTGTTAGATGATGGCCCGACACGAGCTGCCGCCCTGGTTTACTAGCTTCAAAGATCGTTGTAACACTTTAGCCAAATGGAGGAGAACGGTTCTCAAGGGACCCCCATGGGCTTGTCCCATGGGTGAATAAGTTTCGTGAGCTAGCGCGATGTGGTGAAATGTCCCCTCCCCGCTCCCTCCCCGCCGCCAAAAGCGGCGGG
>JAJSAJ010000657.1 GCA_024274855.1 Planctomycetota bacterium
AGGCCGTCCAGTCAACGAACGGGTGCGTACGAGCGACAGATGCGATACCGCGGATGGGTTGTTGATACGAACGGAGAGCTTTTCCCGATCGACCGCATGAGCCGTGGCGACATCGACAAGTCGACCGGCATGACGCATACGTACCGCGGGATTACCGAAGATGGCTGGTTTTTTCTACAAACAGGTGGTTGGGTCTTCCGTAAGATTACGGCCAAGGGAGATGTGTCGGCACCTGCAGACCAGAGAGCACCGCATGTAGCCTATCTCGATCCCGAGGATCTCGTATTCCTCCAGACCGTGCCGTGCGAGATTACGGGCAAGAAACTGGTACGGACAGCCGCAGGCGCCGTTGTGACGTTCACGATCCGAAACCTCGGAAGAAGCCCCGAAGTCAGCCTCTTTTGGGGAACCAAAGAGGGCCTTACCTTCGCTGATCGGTGGACACACAAGGTCACCGTGAGTAATCCGCGAGAAGGAGACAATCAGTTCGTTCTCAAGAACGCGCCGGACGCGACACCTTTGTTTGTACGTCTGTTCTTGAAGAATCAGGAAGGTCAATTCTGGTCGATGGACACGCTGAAGACAGGTCTTCCTGCCAGACCAAAGCCGAGTCCGCGTCCAAGGGCGTTTCCAAGAACCACTAGCCGAACCAATCCAGACGTCTCTTCGCCGGCGTTTTCGCATCCCGTGTCGTTTTCGCAACGGGCTTCAGCTTGCTTGAAAACAATAATCAGGGTTACACTTTAGCCAAATGGAGAACGCGCGTTGGTCGAAGGCCCCCCATGGGTGAATAAGTCTCTCGAGCTAAAAAACATGTGATGAAAACCCCCTTTCCGCTCCCTCCCCGCCGCCTTTGGCGGCGGGGAGGGAGCAGCCGTCGGCATGACATGCCGGCCTTAGCTCAATAGACTCGCTCACCAACGGCACAAGGCCGTTGGGGTCGATCAGCCGAAAAAACAGCAGCGAAATGCAAATCCAACTGCAGACGGCTAAACAGTTACTAATCAAGTAATGCAGCGTATCTTCATCGAGAAAGCCGACAAACACTCAGCCAAAGGAGATAGGTGTGAGCGTAACTTCTCTGACGTTGACCAGTGGACGCGAGTTGCCGGCCGTCGGCCTGGGCACGTGGAAAATCGCGAAAGATGTCGCAACTGACGTGATCCAACAGGCCACAAAAGTCGGATACCGCCATTTTGATTGCGCCTGTGATTATGGCAACGAGCGTCAGGTCGGCAATGGACTCAACCATGCGATGGAAGCCGGACTGGTGCAACGAGATGATCTGTGGATCACGTCGAAACTGTGGAATACATATCACCGAACTGAACACGTCCAACCGGCTCTGCAACACACGCTGGATGATCTAAGACTGGACTACCTGGATCTGTACCTGGTGCACTTTCCTATCGCGCTTCGATTCGTGCCATTTGAAGAGCGATACCCTCCCGAGTGGTTCTTCGAACCCGAATCGGATCATCCTTGCATGCATCCGGCGGCCGTTTCGTTGCACGAAACATGGCAGGCGATGGAAGAATTGGTACGGTCAGGACTGGTCCGGGAAATCGGGGTCTGCAATGTCGGCTGTGCAATGCTCCGCGATTTGCTATCGTACGCTGAGATCGCGCCGGCGGTATTGCAAGTAGAACTGCACCCCTACCTGACGCAGGACAAGCTGCTGCGGTTTTGCCGCGAATCGGATGTGGTCGTCACGGCGTTTTCACCGCTGGGCGCTCAGTCGTACTTCTCGATCGGTATGGCCGACCCCATTGAATCGGTTCTCAAGCAGTCGGTTATTCAGGAAATCGCGGCTCGACACGAGCGAACACCGGCTCAGATAGTGCTGCGTTGGGGTATTCAGCGACAAACAGCCGTCGTCCCCAAGACGACTCACCCCGAACATCTCCGCGAGAATCTAACCCTATTCGATTTTGAGCTTGCCCAAGAGGAGATGAACGCGGTCACTTCGTTGAACCAAAACCGACGGTTCAACGACCCGGGCGAGTTCTGTGAGGCAGCTTTCAATACGTTTTTTCCGATCTTCGACTAATGGTTTCCTCCATTTGGCTAAATAGTTACAATTTCGCGAACGATAGACTCTTGAATATTTGTGTGGCCACGTGTATCAGAGAACGCTCGCCAACAAACCGCTTTGAATCGAACCCCGAATTCTCTATCTTCGAGGCCTGTATCATGCGTTGGACCATCCTGCTGAAGATCTGTGACGCCCTGGAACCAAAATAATTCTCACAACAAAGGCAGGCATGATCTGTCGGCGATGGCAATGCCTGCGCCACGCGGGGACGTCCTGGCGGTCATGCTGGTAAACGACCGCTTATTCGATTGAATGGAGCGCCATGAAGCTTTGCGACAAAGTAGCCGTGATTACGGGCGGCTCAAAGGGGATCGGATTCGGCTGTGCCCGAGTCTTCGCGGGCCACGGATGCAAGGTCGTATTGGCCGCGCGTGGACGCGATGAAGGCTTGGCAGCCGAGAGGGAATTGACCGGCCAAGGATACTCAGCCGTCTTCGTGCCGACCGATGTCACACGCGAGGAAGACATGCAGCGACTGATTGAAGAAACCGTTGAGCGGTTTGGCCGGCTCGACTGCATCGTAAATAATGCGGGCTGGCACCCACCAGACGCGACTATCAATGAGACAGGCATTGCTGATTTCGAGCGACTGCTCCGGCTGAATCTGACGAGCACGTTCATGGGCTGCCAATTCGCCATCCCTCATCTGCGTAAGACACGTGGTACAATCGTTGTGATGTCAAGCTCCGTAGCCGTCGTTGGACAACGCGCGGCGGTCAGCTACGTGACAAGCAAGGCGGGCCAGGTTGGGCTGGTTCGTGCTTTGGCGCTTGACTTGGCCCCGGACGGCATCCGCGTCAACGCGGTCTGTCCCGGTGCCGTGAAGACGCCACTGATGACGCAATGGGCCGCTACACAATCCGATGACGCCGAGCAGTTTCTTCGGGAGGCCTGTGGCCGAATTCCACTGGGACGCATAGCGACTGTCGATGAGATCGGAGAGGTGTGCGCGTTTCTCGCTTCCGATGAAGCCTCCTACATCACCGGACAGACGATTTGCCCGGATGGCGGCGCAATGTTGGGAGGAGGATAAGGGGCTTTTCGATCCGAACCAATTGGATTCCCAATTTAGCGCATGGTGACTTCCGATGACAAGGCGATAACTCCGATTTGGGTCGACGGCCTGAAAGACCATCGTACGGTTATTCGTTTGCAACCAGACGCTTTACTATGCCGGCGACATTTGCACCACATCGGTTTTGACTCTTGACGACCAGCGGGACCGCCGACACACACGGGATGCACATTACATGATCGATCTGCCAATCCTGACCGTCTCCACCACTGCCCCACCGCCAGCCTGGGCCCTTTGGGAACGGTATATTCTGGACGGATTCTATCCCGCCGCCATGGAGTTCGTCGACAAGTACACGCGGCCGGACGGCACGTTGGTCTGGCGCGATAAATGGCCGGGCATGGACGGATCGGATGATGGCTACGAAAGCTTCGGCAATTTTCCGCTCTACTATTGCCTTGGCGGTCCCGAGGAAATCCACACCCTGTCGCGTCATCTTTGGGAGGGTGTTACCCGGCAATTCACCGAATACGGCCAAATCGATCGCGAGTTCGACGGCTATTACGACTGGATGCACCACGGTGAAAGCTCGACATACTTGTATTTCCTTGGACTGGCCGACCCGGCCGTGGAGAAGGACCGCCAGCGTGCATTGCGTTTCGCGGCCATGTACATGAGTGAGGATCCACAAGCCGAAAACTACGACCCGATACGACGCCTGATCCGCAGCCCCATCAACGGTAGTCGGGGACCTCGCTTTGTGAACACGGCGGAAGATTGGGTCACGCACCGACCTGTTCTAGCCGACTATCCTCTGCCGTATGATGACATCCTCGGCGTTTCGTCGAGCGACGCCTGGATCGACGACACGCGATTCCCTGCCATCCTCGAGGCCATGAACCAGCGAATGATGCGCGGCGACGTCCCCTTGAATCTGACATCGACCAGCCTCGTACTCAATGCGTTTCTCTACACGGGCGAACCAAGATACCGTGAGTGGATCGAGGCGTATGTCGACGCGTGGCTCGATCGGACCCAACGAAACAACGGCATCCTGCCCGACAATGTTGGTCTCAACGATGAGATCGGTCAGTACATGGATGGCAAATGGTGGGGAGGATACTACGGCTGGCAATGGCCTCATGGGCTGTTTAACCTGGTTGAATCGTCGCTGATCGGCGCGTCGAACGCGTACGTCGCGTCGGGCGATGCTCGGTTCCTGACATTGCCGCGATCGGTGCTCGATCTTGTCCTCGCCCAGGCGCGAACCGATGAACGTGGAGAGCGCGTTGTACCGCATCGACACGGGGACCGCGGGTGGTATGATTTCCGTCCCATCGATCCGTCGCTTCCGGTACATTTGTGGTCGCTGACCGAGTCGGAGGAAGATTTTGCTCGGATGGTGGCATTGGTACCGCACCCGAGCAGAGCATCGTTGCGGTATCATCGGCACAAGAGTGACTCGGAACACTCGGCCTCATGGGCAGGTTTTGTCGAGGGGCTCAACCCCGACTACCCTGTCGACATTCTTCGGGCGACATGGATGGAATCACAGCGGCGCATGGAGGCCACGCGGAACGACCGGACCACGCCCGACCAGCAGGATGTGCATCACTGGCAATTGCGAAACCCGGTCGTACTCGAGGGCCTTGCACAGCTGGCCCTGGGCGCTCCGAACCACGTCTACCACGGAGGCATGCTCCATTGCCGGCTGTTCTATTTCGATCCCGACCGTAACCGCCCCGGCCTGCCGGCCGACGTGGCGGCCATGGTCGTGCCCACCGGCGCGGGAGAGGTCGACGCAAGGCTGGTCAACCTGCATTCAAGCCAATGGCGCCGTGTAGTGGTCCAAGGCGGTGCCTTTGGCGAGCATGAATTGACGCGTGTCGAAACACCAAACGAGCAACTTGAGGTCGATGGACCTCGAGTGGAAGTGCACCTGGCGCCCGGAGCGTCTGGTCGACTTCGCATTAAGATGCGGCGCCACGTGCGACGGCCGGAATATTTCGCGGTGAATCAAGCGGCGGAGCAGATGCCAAAGTAACCAAGCAGCCGTTATTGTCGCGTCAACCTCCGATTGCCCACCCGATGGGGTACATGCCGACCGGAAATCGGAAAGATAAAGACCGGACAAAGATGACACATCATTGAGATGACTAGGGCGATCATAGCTGTCACGGAGTAGTGCGATTTCGGCCACACATTGAGGCGTGTTTCACCGCATGACATTGCAAAAAGGCCTTTGACTTCTTTCCACCGGCAAGCTGAAGGAGATGCGACGTGAACGCCACAAGTATCATCGCTCCGCGCGAAAGCTGAAGAAAACGGCTTCGACACTGTTGAAATCGAACCCAAAACGGCGACCGTCACCCAGCCGTCTACCTGCACGTTCGTCCACGACATCCCGCACGTCCTTGCG
>JAJSAJ010000658.1 GCA_024274855.1 Planctomycetota bacterium
AACTGATAACTGATAACTGATAACTGATAACTGACAACCGACAACCGACCACTGACCACCACCAACCGCCCCATGACTACCTTACTCAAAGAACTGATTGACATCCCCGAGCACATCGACAAGGGGCAGTTTGTTTTGCGTCTGACCGAGGGCGTGACGAACCCGCAAACGACCGTCGACACCTACGTGCCCACGCCGCAGCTAGTGCGGTGCTTTGACGACGCGCTCAGCTTCATTCGTGGCGGACTCGAAAACGCGACCAGCAAGGCAACCTATCTGCACGGCAGTTTCGGTAGCGGCAAGAGCCATTTCATGGCCATTCTGCACCTGATCCTGCAAGGCAATCCGGCGGCAAGAGGCATGCCCGAACTGGCAGCGACCATCCAGAAGCACAACGACTGGATCACGGGCAAGAAGTTTCTGCTGGTCCCCTACCACATGATCGGCTCGCATGATGTGGAATCAGGCATCCTTGGCGGCTATGTCGACTATATTCGCCGCATGCATCCCGATGCACCCATCCCCGGTGTCTACCTGGCCGAAGGGCTTTTTCGCGATGCCGACGCGCTCCGCGGTCGCATGGGAAACGAGGCGTTCTTCTCGGCGTTGAGTGAAGACGCCGGCGGCAGAGGTGGATGGGGCGAATTGGAAGCCGGCTGGGATGTGACCAGATTCGAAAACGCGATCGAAGCCGATCCCGGTTCCGAAGAACGATCCCAGTTGATCAGCGCGTTGGTCGACAAGTTCTTTCGTTCGTACGACACGCAGACTGGCGGCCACGGCGAGGCGTTCCTGTCGCTCGATATGGGATTATCGGTTATCAGCAAACATGCGCAAAGTCTTGGATACGACGCGCTGATTTTGTTCTTGGACGAGTTGATCTTGTGGCTGGCCAGCCACGCCGCCGACCTGAACTTTGTGCATCAAGAGGGCCAGAAGCTGGCGAAGCTGGTCGAAGCTCAGACACCGGACCGCCCGGTGCCCATCATCAGTTTCATCGCTCGACAACGAGACTTGCGCGAGTTGATCGGTGAATCGGTGCCTGGGGCGGAACGGTTGAACTTTGGTGACGCGTTGAAACACTGGGAAGGCCGTTTCCACAGGATCACGTTGGAAGATCGTAACCTGCCGGCCATTGCCGAGAAACGTGTCCTCAAGTGCAAGAACCATGCGGCTCGTGCCGAACTTGACGCGGCCTTCGAGCAAACCGCGAAGATCCGCGAAGCTGTGATGAACGCGCTGCTGACCAGTGACGGCGATCGCGAGATGTTCCGTAAGGTCTATCCTTTCAGCCCCGCCCTGGTGCAAACACTGATTGCTGTGTCAAGTGTGCTTCAGCGCGAACGGACCGCATTAAAGGTGATGATGCAACTGCTGGTCGATCAGCGTGATGTGCTGTGCGTGGGTGACATCGTGCCGGTGGGCGATCTGTTCGACGTGATTGCGCACGGCGACGAAGCGTTCAGCCAGGAGATGGCAATCCACTTCGATAATGCAAAGCGGCTTTACCATCAAAAGCTGCTGCCGATGCTCGAGATACAGCATGGCCGACGCGAGAATCTGGAGAAGCTGCCGGTTGATGCCCCAAACCGAGTAGCGTTTCGCAACGATGACCGATTGGTCAAGACGTTACTGTTGTCAGCGCTGGTGCCGGAGGTGGAAACGCTGTGCGGACTCAACGCGGAGCGACTCGCGGCACTGAACCACGGGACCATCAAGACCCCCATCCGCGGCCGTGAAGGTCAGGAAGTGTTACGCCGTTGTCGCAACTGGGCCGCCAGTGTGGGCGAGATCCGGATCGGCGAGGAGATGAATCCGACGATTTCCGTCCAGCTTTCCGGGGTCGATACCGAGGGCATCATTACGCAAGCGGAACGCGAGGATAATCAGGGCAACCGCATCCGTCGCGTCCGGCAGATGTTGTTCGATCAGTTGGGAATTGAGGCTGGAGGCGAGTTCGAGCACTTTCATGATTTCCTTTGGAAGAACACTCGGCGGTCTTGTGTCGTGCTGTTCAAGAACATCCGAGAATTGAACGATCCGTCGTTGGAGAATGGAGACGATGATCGTTGGAAGCTGGTGATTGACTTCCCGTTCGACGAGCCTGGACACGGACCGCGCGACGATCTGAGTAAGCTGCAGGCTTTCAAGGGCACGCACCCCGGTGGTGCACGGACGCTATGTTGGGTCCCACAGTTCTTCAGCGAGGAAGCACGCAAGGATCTTGGATTGTTGGTCATTCTGGAGCATATCCTGACGGGCGAGCGGTTTTCGCAGTACTCCAACCATCTATCTCCACAGGATCGTCAAGGCGCCAAGTCGCTGTTGGATAATCAACGCAGTGTGCTCCGACAACGCGTCCAGAATCATCTTGACGCGGCATACGGTTTGGAATCGATCGTGCCGGGCTCGCTCGATACGACGCACGAACTGGAACAGCACGAACAGTTTGTGTCGTTATGGCCTGGATTCGAGCCGCAACCACCCGTTGCGGCGAACCTTGGCGGCGCGATGAACCACTTGTTAAGTCAGGCACTGGAAAACGCGTTTCCCGGCGCACCCGACTTTGAGGCTGAGATTAAGATCGGCAACCTCAAGAAGGTGTTTGCCGTCAGCAGCGAGGCAACGCAGACCTCGGACGGACGTGTGCTGGTCGACAAGCCGCTGCGGCCATTGATGCGGCACATTGCCAATCCGCTGATGCTGGGCGAGATGGGACACGACGCCACACACTTCTTGCTGGGCCATTACTGGTCCACCCACTTTAACAAGAAGGCAGCCGAGACCGGCAACGGCTTGAGCGTCGCTCAGTTACGTCAGTGGATCGACCAACCACGACCAATGGGACTGCCGAAGGAGGTCCAGAATCTCGTTATTCTGGTGTTTGCTGAACAGACCAACTGCACGTTTATGCGGCACGGTGCCCTCTGGGACGCAACGCTGACCTCACTGCCGGATGACTGCGAATTGCGTGCGCAACGACTTCCCGATCCGGCTCACTGGGCCATCGCGGTCAAGCGAGCCGGCAGTATTTTTGGTGAAGCCCCCTCACCGTTGCTCAAGGCCAGCAACGTTTCGAATCTGGCCACTGGCGTGACGACGAAAGCGTCCGAGCATCGTGTTGCCTGTCAGGGATACTGTCAGCGTCTGAAGGATCGTCTTTCGCAACTGAGAATCGACACCGTCTCGACCGATCGCATGAAAACCGCGTCCGCCACGTTCTCGCTGGTCGAGAGGCTTCACGGCCTGGATGCCGATGACGTTGTCGGGGCGCTGGCAGTTGCCGAAATCGCGACCACCGAGTCCGCCATGGGTGAATGTCTGATCAAAGCGGCGCAATTGACTGGGACGATTGACGGGACGAACTGGGAGATTTTCGACGCGATCGCGGGGCTTGGCAACGATTTCAAGACGCGAGCCGACTCCATCCGCGAGTCGGTCAAGCAAGCCCTGGTCAGTGATGAACATGTGATTGGCTTGGGGCCGGCCCTGAAGGGCGCGCAATCGCAGGCTCTGCGATTGATCACCGATGCGGCCAGTCCACGCGAGCCGGTTCCCGGTCCCGAGATAGAGCCCCCAATAGTTCCACCACCCGTACCAGACCCACTCAAGCCCGAAAAGCGAGTTGTCGCGCGCGACTCGCAAGAGAATCTCGACCTGCCATCCGCCAAGGACCTGCTTGCCGATCTGGACCGCGAATTGAAAGAAGGGCAGAACATCCGATTGAGTGTCAGTTGGATCGTTGAGGA
>JAJSAJ010000659.1 GCA_024274855.1 Planctomycetota bacterium
AAAAAAAGATCAAGCGTTCGGCAATCACGGCCGCTCGGCCATCGGTTCGCCGGTATGCGTTGGCCAGATTATCTCGCAAGGTGAGCCCCAAGTTCAAACGTCGGCTCCGGCGGCGCGTAGGGCGCGGCGTCGACAGACCGGCCAGGGCCGGACGCAAGCGGTTGGCCAATTGCTGCGCCAGCTTTCTGGTGATACGACGAGCTAACTGTCGCAGTTTTCCCGCTCGTCCCTCGGGAAATCCGCTTGCCAATGCAAGCACTTGCTGTAACAACTCAATGCTCGGCTGGACCTGATTTGGGTCGAGCAATTCGGCTGCAGCGGCACGTCCGCCACCAACGGCCTCGCCCAACACCTCCTGACAGACATCACTTCCAAACAAATCCGCCAGATCTTCAGCCCAATCGACCGTTGTCGGATCTGGTGATTCTGTTCCACCTCGCGGCCGGATGGGCCTTCGTCCGGCAAGCCGATTGCCTGCCCCCTCCCCTTTCCCAAAACCATAAAGCTGATCCAGGCAAGCGGCTGCCATGCACGCTTTGGGCGAGCGGGCTTCGGTCACACCGAGCACCAACCGCCAACGATCAGCCAGCGAAATCGAACCAGGTGGCAAAGTGAACGAATCGACTTGCTCACGACACTTGAGCGACGAATCGTCGTTCTCGGCCGGCTGGGCTTCGGCAAGAGCGCGCAGCAAGTCGGGCATCCGTTGTTCAACGGCCGAGCGGCCTGCCATATCGGCTGCACGTCGCGCCGCCAGTTGTAAAGTCGGATCTTCCGTCGCCATACCCGCCACTTCCGCATTCTCAGCACGCGTTTCCAGCTGCGTGCCGCGCTCTTTGTAGTCAGCCAGTCGAACATCCAACAGGCGTCGTCGGTCCGCGGGCGACAGCTCGCTGAATCCGCCACGAAGCGCCGGCAAACGAGCCAGAAACAGATCGTCTGGCGATCGCGCGAAACGACCTTCCAAACCATCGAGCCACAGTGGGTCATTTTGGATCAGCGGCAAGAGTACGTGCACAGCACCGGCCAATCCATACCGCAAGCGTCGCCGGCCGTCGCCATCCGTAGCACCGTCGAACCAACCGCCACTGAGCGTCGCGAATTGTCCAGCCTGCCATACGTTCAACACGCCCAAGATACCAATCGCCGCACCACGCATCCGATCGCTGCCGCGTCGAATTGTACTGCGACACCAGCTCTCCAACCGCTTGATACCCGATCGAAGCTCCGACATATCCGCTTGATCGGCTTGGACAGCATCGCCATCAACCGCACTTGGAAACAGGTCACCGGTAAACCAATAGACAAGGTCAATCAGTCCGGCAACGTCTTCGCGCCGATCAGAACCTTCCAATCCTTCGAGTCGATCAAGACAGGCGACCAGCAAGGGGCCAATCGGTGGGGCATCCGTGGGAAGTCGGTAAGGACGGACGATCGGCCGATATGCGAGCAGCTCGTCTCTTGGCAAGCCCGGCACATGACCGGCAGCGATCCGGCCAAACCAATCGGCGGCGGCAACCAATTGTGAGATGTTCGCTGCTTGGAGAAACGACCGATCGAGTTCCTTGAGCGTTTGATCGACCAGGCCATGCAAGCCGCACTCGGCCGCAACGTGCAACCTCCAAATAACCGCATCGGGAGGTACGTCGTCAGTTGGCCTGTCGCCAGCCAACGACCTGCCGCGCACGATCGATTCGGCCACTTGCTCGAGTGTCACGCCATGCAACGATGCCGAGGCGATCATAGCGGCCGTGGCATGTTGCCATCGTATGGCCCACCGCTGTATCACATTCTCGCGCAAACCTTGTTCTCGCGAGTCAACTCGCGCCGCATAGGGAATCCGGGCAATGCTCATTCGCTGGAGAACGACGACGCGAGCTCGATCGCGAGGATTGCGCAGCACGTCCAAACGAATTTCATGAGAATCGTTTCCCTCGGTCTCGGGACCGGGCAGCTTCAAACTGGCCAGCAGCTGTTGGAGGTGCACAGCCAAGCCACATTTGGGTACGCTTGGTGCCACGCGACCCCGCCGGTCTCCAACCAAGACCGTCTCCGCCGCCTGCGCCACCGCACGCCCACGACCATAGAGTTCACCCTGGACGAGACAACTCTGAATCGCCTCGATCAGTTCGCCACGCCCGGCCACGGGAAGCCCGCGCATGCGAGCCAAGTCGCGCATCATCCGCAACACTTCTGTCGCATCTGGTGTTCCGGCAACATGCCCCTCAGCACGCAGTTGCCGGCAAATCTCGGTAACAAGTATGCCCGACATGCGATCGATATCCGCCGGCCCTTGGGCTTCGCTTACTTTTTGATGCCAAAGTGGATCTCGAATCCCAGCTGGGTAGCCGCTCCGTTCATCCAACTGCCATAAGGCGTAGGGTACGAGCGAAATGGCCGGTTGATCGACTTGCGAGGTAGCTGCCAAGAGGTGATCATCGTTGGCACGTTGCCCGTCAAGCATATTCGGCAGCAAGCTCGGTGCATGAAATGCCCCGACCACAGCCGCCGATCGCGCCGGAGCATTGCGGATCGCCCGCCGCATCGCAGCCTCGCGTAACAAGTTGTACGAATCGTGTTGTCTTTCTGCAGATCGTACGGCCCAGCCGAACAGTAATCCAGCTCGGCGTATCGCATCGGCATCTTGAGCAACTGCCGGTGTCTCCACCAACCGCTCCCACAACTGCGCCGTATCGGACGAGCCGGTACGGCGCAACAGCTCGCGCAGGGCATCGGTCATGGGGTGGAACGAATCGACTTGGCCCATTTCGCCCTGCACCGCGTCAGGATCGTCACTCGGTTCGCCATGGTCGGCAACCGCCGACTTGGCACTGACGGCCAAGTCGCACGCCACGACCGGAACGTTATGCCGATACGCCCAACGAATCGCAACCAACTCGGGCGAGAAATCAGCCAGTGGATAGAAGAACAGCCCGTTATCGTCACAGACGGCCGAGATCGCGACCGGCGGAACGGTCTCCGGATCTGCCAGATACTGCACCCAATCGTTCAGATCCGAGGGCAATTCAACAAGTACGATCTGGGGTGCAAACGCGTCAAGCAATGCCGGCACCGCGCGCGCTAGCGCAGCCGAATGGTGGCGAACGCCAATCAGAAGGGGCGTACGGCATCCGGCCAGTACCGCCAGCTCCTCCCGGGACGGACCGTCCGTGCAGATCCCGGTCATGGTCGACGAACTCACATCGCTCATTGTTCCAAAGCACTCCGAAGTTCGGACAGTCGGCGCCACAGGGGCCCCCCCTCTTCGGCACGTCGTTTCACAGGGCCGTCCCAGTACGCAAGCAGTCGGTCGCGATCCTTGGCATCATCTTTCATCACAACGCCGAGCAAATGGCCGGGCAATCGCGTTACCGGTTCAAAACCGGACGGAAAAAACGCACATTCTCGGGTGATGGCCGTGGTGACGGCCACGGCTTCCGCTGTGCTCATCACGGTGCTCGGCTGATTGACCTGCCATCCTTCGTTGGTGCGCCCGCTGCGCAGGTCACGAAAGATCGTCACCAACAACTCGACCATCGCGGCATCGACCGCCGCCACTGCTGCCCGACTCTCCAACAGTGCCGCCGAGGCGGCGGTCGAAACCAAAGCTGCCTCACGATCGGCATCCGCAATGGGGGCAATCGTCTCGAAATTGAATCTGCGTTTCAGCGCGGCCGACATTTCCGATACACCACGATCTCGCAAGTTAGCCGTCGCAATGATATTGAAGCCGAGTGCGGCAAATACACTGGCATCGTCACCTGGCAGTTCAGGGATCATCATCCGACGCTCACTCAGAATCGAAATCAGTGCATCTTGCACTTCGGGCAAACAGCGGGTCACCTCTTCGAACCGGACAATTCGACCGTTACGCATCCCTTGCAGAATCGGTGATGGGACCAACGCCGCGTCGCATGGTCCGCGGTCCAACAACATGGCATAGTTCCAACCATAACGAATCTGGTCTTCCGTAGTCCCGGCGGTCCCTTGAACGGCCAGCGCGCCGCTACCACTAATTGCCACCGCCAGCAACTCGCCCAGCATCGACTTGGCCGTCCCCGGTTCACCAACCAACAACAGGCCACGTTGTCCAGCCAACGTGACAACACATCGTTGCACAACATCGCGAGGTCCAACAAATTTCTCGGTGATCTCGACCGATTTGTCCCCATGGCCTTTTGCCGGTCGAATCCGCTCGCCATCCGTCCCGCAGATAAAGTCGACGACTGCCATCGGCGACATTTGCCAGCCGGCCGGTCGCGGCTCTTTGTCATTTGCGCAGAGCGCGGCAAGTTCGTCGGCATATTGGATTTCGGCCGGCGGCAATTGGATCGAAACAGGTAATGCCGATTCCGCTTTTGACCGGCGCGTCGATACTCTCTTCTTTGCCATGGCTGCCTCTCAAAATGTATTCCAAGACGAGGTTGAAATGGTCGAGCGGTTTGGAGACCGATCCATGTAGCGCAACCAATCACACAACTGCAACCAAGTCGCCCGCTTCCGCGTACCGACCCCCATGGGCTTGCCCCATGGGTGAATCAGTCTCGCAGCTAAGGAGGATCGCCGCATGAACGCCCCCCTGTTCGGGACGCGCGCTCGGCTGCCCAGTAGCTTGAGAGACATTGGTTCCCACGGGACAAGCCCGTCGGCGACGCATCGTCCCCCAGTAAACGCGACAACAATTGATTCGCCGGTCCCAAGTCGTGATCGAGTACTCGCCCAGCCCGGATTATTCACGAGCGAACACAACAATGATACGCACGCCGGCGTCTCCGGATTGGCACCGGACGGCTTTGTGGCAACGTTTCCCACAGACGCGCGGGGTTAACGTAACACTCTCCAACTAGGTAATCTCTTCATACCGAGGCACGTCCCCCGAGGCAACGCGTTTCCACGCGGCAACAAACAGGTCACCGACCGGGCCCGGCAGAACAATCATCTGGTGCCGAATCGCCTCAAGATCATTCGACTCGAGACCATACAGAGGCAGCTTCCAAGATTCAACCGGCAGATTCGGTATCTTAAGTGCCTCCCAACCACCTGGCAAGAACACACTGCGGCCAGCCCGCGCACGCTTTGCCTCGACAACATGCCCCGCGTCGACCAACGGAGCAATTGCTTCGCTGAGCTGTCCGGCCGACCAATCGTTCCACTTGCGAACGTTCGTGTTCGTCGGATCCGGCAACGCAAGTAACTGCAAGTAGACGGTAACCGAATCGCCAGGCAATTTGAGTTTCCTTTTCACAGCCGCAACCGTCTTGGGAGCACTGCGCCGCGGATCTTGCTCCCAACTGCCTTCGTCCACCGGATTGTTCCGATTGACGGCAGCAATTCGCGTCATCGCGTCGCCTCGAAAATCCTGGACAACGCGGGCTGCATGAACGGCCTCTTCGCCGGCGCCCTCCCATCCCCACGTCAAGCTGGCCGCAGCAACCAATCGCTCAAATGCCTGATCGTCCCGCAATCCCGCCGAACGGAACATCAGTTGGATATGAGGAGGAACAAGTGCTGCGAGGACAAACCCATCGTCATACAGTCTGAGGCCGCCCCTATTGGCAGGCTTCCCAAGCGACTGCGACACACGGACAACCACTTCATCCGCGTCATATTTTTCTAGATCCTCAACGGCCCAGTCCCGGCCAAACGGGAACACGGTCGCCTGGTGATCAAGAAACACGCGAACCGCATCGATCACACTCGGCAGCGCGCGACGTACCGGATCACCAGCGGGTGCAGCGTAGTTGATTATTCGTATTGCGAAAGGCAAACTCAGAATCAACTGATCTTCGTCTTCGGTTTTCGGCGGAACAAATACCGAATCGATCGGTGCGTGCTGGTACTTTTTGTCCAGCAAAAACGAGAACTTGCGTGGCTGCAAGACCGAAGACTCGGAGCCCTCGGTCAGCAAACGCAGCAGACCTTCGATCGGAAGGGCCTGATAGTCATTTCTCGATTTGTTCAGCAAGGCAATTAGATCGGGCGACATCCTGACCGACTCGCTTTGCGATGTCTTCCAAGCCGCGACCAACGCGTCAAATGCTTGAGGCTGGCGGTCGCCGAAAGGGGCAGCCGGATCGTCATGGACCGGCCTGTCAATGACACCGGGAGGTATTGGGCAAGATTCCAGCGATGCGATCGCCTCTTGCACGGGTTTGACTTTCCATCCGTAGTGCGACCGGATTTCTTTCGTCAGTTTTTCGGTACCGTACTGGTTCGTGCGAAGGTTTCCCATCCAAACAATCGCCACTTCCATCTGCGTCACTCGCAGCTGGGCAGCCGCCGCTTCAAGTTGCTCGGCCGTCGCAAACGGCAATTGCTCAACTTGGCGCACGGCATCGATAAACGTCTGCAGCTGCTTGCTGGTCCAACACAAGTGCGCATCGGCCGCCTCGTCGATCACATATCCGTTCGGCGTCTGGAATTCGCTCTCCGGTGCATACTCGAGGATGTGCACGAAGTTCTCCGAATAACTGACCGCGAATTGGGCAACGTATCGGTTGTTGCCTTGCACCCAAACCAGCGTCTTGCGACTTTGCCGCGTTCCGGGCTTCCCTTTCTTCTTGATCGGCTCGGCGATATACAGGCGAAATCCGCCCGGCAGGTCCAGTATTCCGGTGCCGACCAGATACTCGAGTGCATCCAGCCACGGTTGGCGCACGCGTCCGGCCACCGAAGCGTGCCGGCCTTCGACTGCTGCAAGCCGCCAGAAGCATCGCCAGACAAGCCAAGGAAGATCCGCCCACAGGTTCAGCCAGAGCGAACTGCAGGGCGGCACGGGGCCGTTTGTTTCACCGGCCAGGAACCGAGCCACTTCGCCGATGTGCTGCTCGTGATTTGGATCGCCATCTGCTCGATAAACATAGGCAGTTCCGGGACGCGGGATGTCCAACTGCAGCATTCCTTCGTTGATACGAGCGGCTGCGGCACCGCCACCGTCGGAAGCAAGCGAGGAATCCGATTTGTCGGTCGCGTCGGACGAACCGAGTTTCCGAAGCTTATCCAACAAGATCTTCTCTTCGGCGCAAATGCGCGCGATTCTCGCCACTCCTTTCACAAGTCTCGGCGGCGCACCGGGCAAGATCTTTTCGACCGCCGTCGTGGCAGCGGTCCGTTCCGGTTTTCCCTTACTGTCCTTTTCCCGAAGCGTCTGGTGTTCGACAACTGCCGCCTTGAGCAACTTCGCGACCGTGGATCGCGACAGTTTGCGAAGCCGTTTCGAGCTTGCTTCGTGACGTACCTGCATTAAGTGCAAGAACTCAATCGGTATTTTGGCCGGTTGCCCCGCCCCGTACGTGGTCCGCCGGCCACGAAAATCGGCAATAGCCACACCCGTTCGCAGATCGACAACCAGTCCGTGTTCGGTGAATACCCAATACGATTCACCACCCGGTTGATCCATCATCGCAACGGGAACCAGCGATTGACAGTGCGACTTGGCGGCGAAGTCTGCCATTGCAACACGTCGGCCGTCGATCCCCTGCCCTACCAGTGATCCATCGCGGCGTCGAAGCACTTTCCAGCCAATCAACCGCTCACGACTACCGAGCGGCGAACCGTCCAAACCACCAGGCAATGGAAGAAGCCGAGACACGTTCCACTCGACGCGTGCACCGGCGGGCAAATCGGCTTCAAACCAAGCTGGAACGCTTTCCCGTACGCGCCGGCCGGTCTCCGGATCGACTTCGATCAGTATTGGGGGCACATCGTCTTCAAGGCCATGAATGTCGTTCTGCTCGCTCGCTCTCCAAAACCGTTCACCATCATGAAGAAACGCAAATGTCTGGTGCAGTTTATTGTCGCCAGGCTTGATCACGCGATTGCCGCAAAACACGCCATCTCCCCACGGGACAACCGCGGCGGGATCGAACCCATAAAAACTTTCTTTATGCTCCAGTTCTCCTTCCTGGTCACTCGACCAGCGAACAAAGCTTGACCAATTTCGAGCCTGATCCCGATAGACAATCAACACATCATCGACGACCGGCAATAGCGTGTGAACATCCTGCTGTTTGGTCAAGACAAGCTCTCGCGGTGGATCGATCTTTCTGGGCCGAACCACCATCAGAGTGTTATCGCGGTGGTAAGCCAGTAGCGGGAAGACCCAATGGTCGCTTTGGTCGCCATACCGGCGCCGAATCGGTAGTTTCTGCCTCGCCTCGGCCTGCTCCAATGCGTCCCACCCATATTCGTCAAATACACCGGCGACCAATGTACGGTGCAAAGGGTCGATCAGATCGATAGCCTCCAGCCGTTTGCGCAATTCAGGAAACTGCTCAAAGGTCTTGGCTCCAACCGTGTTGCGAAAGTTGGCGAGCGCAATCTCCGCGTCGGGCAACCCGCCTGATTCCAAACGAACCAACTGCTGGTCCAGGTACTGCCACCAAGCCTCGTAGATCGCCGGATGTTCGGCTGCGGCCTGTTCAAAGGATCTTCGGACCGACAATTGTCGACCATAGGTATAGCCTTTTTGTGTCGGTTCGCCGGTGAACGCAATCAGCTCCGGCATGGCTGCGCGCAATGCGAGCCCAAAACGCGGGTCCTCGGCCAGACACGTCAATTGCGCGTTGCGTCGCGGATGATCCAACTCAGCCCGCAACCATCCGCCGAACGCCAACTGGACTTCGTCCGGCGGATCAGCCACTTCGATACCGAGATCCAGGAAAGCCTCGAGCACATCAACATCGATACTCGGTGCGCCCCATCTTCCTGTCCTGGCGAACAGCGGAACGGGTTCGCCTTCACGTTTCAGCATATCGGCCATTTTTTCAACCAACGCAAATACGCGTTTGTCTGGCGATTCTTCAAGGCTTGCCAGGCGGGCGATCCATCCGGCCCGGCCACCCGGTATCTCGGGCTCCGCCGGCAACTTCTTCGCCCACAACTGTGGCAAAGCGCCCCAACCATCCAACAGGTCCAACCATGACCATGCCAAGCTGTCGCCCTCGTAGCGAGTTTTCGGATCGGTGTGGACCAACAGCCAAACGGCGAAGGGCTTGCTGCGTTTTACAATCCGCTTGACATGCGGTTTGACAGATTTCCAGAACTGCAACGGCGCGCGTGACATGGCTGGTGAGCTGATGATCTCCTCCAAGACCCCTTCCACTTCTGCGTCGGCGTCAAGACCAGCCACTTTGGCAAGGCGGATCAAGTCTTTACCCATGCCGGCAGTAGGGGCCATGCCGCCAAGGGTGCGTCGCACGACCAAATCCCGCAATGTTTCGTACGCTTCAGCAGGTTCAAATTGGTCCTGGAGATCCTTTGTGTACTCGCTCAGCGCCTTGCCCGACAGGCAAC
>JAJSAJ010000660.1 GCA_024274855.1 Planctomycetota bacterium
AAGATCGTCGACCATGTTGACGACGCACTGAAGTCAGGGGCCACGAACGTTGCTGACGCCTTACAAGAGGCCTCCGACGCCGTTTACAGTGAGCAGTGGGTCGATGTGGGAGGCCAATTGATGCCCGCCGGCCGACTCGATAAACTGCTTGCAGATGTCGAAAACGGTACATTGAATGACCTCGATGGGTTCAATGCGGCTTTGGACCAGATTGCTGCGGACTATGATAAGGATCAGTGGGTCTGGGTGAAACACGCCTACCGAGAACTGACCGGTACCGATCTACAGCAGGCTACCGAGGCAGGGTTGATGTCGATTGCGGACGATCTGCATGGATCACGCAAGGATTTCCTCGATGCCGTTCTGGTCGATGCCGTTAAGGAGTTTGGCGATTTGAGCCGAGTCGGGTTCGGTACAGACGGTTCGGTCGATGCCGTTGCGGTTGATTTTCAAGCTGTGCGGGGCGACTACGACAGCGATAAGTTTGTTGTTCAGATGCGCCAGGAGATCCAAGACCTTGGCGAGCGTGTGGAGCGTTTCAAGAAACAAGTGAAGGCAATTGCCACCAACTGAAACGTCCTCTCCCAACCTCATCGCATTTCACGATAGCTGTTGACACCACCACAAGAAACTCAGTTAAAGGAATTGAATCTCATGGCCGATACTGCCGAACGCGTGCAAAAAGTCATCGCTGAAGTACTCAAGTCCGACGTTTCCCGAGTGACCGCCGAAGCTCGGTTCGTCGAGGATCTTGGAGCGAGCTCGATGGAAAGTGTCGAGCTGATTGCTGCTTTCGAGTAAGAGTTTGATATCGACATGGATGAGCAAGAGGCACTTAGCGTCCAAACCGTTGGTGATGCCATTAAGTTCATTGCTGCGATCGTTGACTAGCGCCAGGTCATCGCGATCCGATTCCGCCATTTAGTTGAACAGACTGCTACCGAGTACCATGCGAATGGTGCCGTCGGCGTTGCGCAGTTCTAGATTGCACGTTGGCGCGGACTGTCTGAACGACCAAAGCCCCCTCGATGTGACCTGGGGACCGACGGTCAAGAAGTGGAGCTTGTCGAGGACGCTCAGCCGTAAGAGCCCCGCGTCAGAAATCCGTGTTGGATAGATTCCCAACGACTCGAGATGCGGCAATGCCATGATGGCGTCCACGCCGGCATCCGTAATCGCCGCATTACCAAGCCGAAGATGCCGCAGTCGCTTCAGCGCTGCGAGTGCGGCAAGTTCGGAATCGCCAACGTGCGTACCGACCAACTCAAGGCCTATTAAATGCGGCAACGACACCAGAAGGCGTAATCCCCGGCCGGAGATCGACGTCGTGTTGAGATTCAACCACCGCAAGTGGCGCAACCGACCCAGTTCAGCCAGTCCCGCATTCGAAATCGAAGTTCCCGACAACTCGAGATACTGCAAACGCGCGAGCTGAGCCAAGTGTGGCAGCCCCGAATCATCAACTGCCGCAGTATCCACAATCGCGAGACTTCGCAAGTGCTGCAGCCCGGCTAGTTGCGCCAAACCGGCTGAAGTAATTCGTGTCCGATGGAGTCGAAGTCTTCGAAGCTGGGAAAGCGACGCGAGCTCAGCCAGCGACGCATCCGTTACCGTCACGCCAGACAAGCTCAACGACTGCATGTTCTCGCATTTGCGAAGTCCCCGCATGCTCTCAGGCTTCAAAATCACACCGCTTAGTTCAAGCGTCTCTAAGCTGCGAATCTCGGTCACGTAGTCGAGGACGTTGTTCGTGGAGCCAAGTTCGGCGAGCCGCAAATGCTTCAGAGCCGACAAGTTTGCCAGGCATGACAAATCCTGGGCCGTAACCTCGCGACTGCCATTCAGCTCGGCAGCTTCGATGTGGTTGACCGCGTCGCTGCCAAAGAGCCATCTCAGGATCGCCGCGCGAGCTGAATAGGGATTTGGAAGCAAATCGGCAGCGAAACGCGGATCGAACGAATAATGCACTCCCAACACCTGTAACTGGGATAGAAAATGCTGCTGCCTCCGCGCCCGAAAACGCAAGTTGCCGCGCCACGCCAAAACCAACGCAAGTACCGTCATCACGACTAGCAATGACCGCATGCTGAAACGGGACCATGGACGGCTTGGTGGAACGTTCGGTTGTCGCGTACTGTCCATGGGCTTCTGACTCGTTGTGGGTTGACCCTATCCAATAGCAATAGGCATCGGCCGAGACCAACGCCGACTCGAAGCTCGGAGCACAACTGGCCTGTTGACGATCACGCCATGCGTGGCAAAATCAGCTCTACCACGGCCCCCTCAGCAACTCCACACTATACCTGTTTTCCGACAATTGGCAAAATGTCCTCTTACTAGTCACTTGAAAACAAGCCTCCATGGGATCAAACGGGCTCTCGCCCGTCCGTGCGTCGAGAAGCCGAAAACGTGCCATTTTCACTTTTCGCTCGACAGAACAAGGACCTGCCCCTGGCATAAGATCCCTACCACTTTCCTTTTCGTTTCCGCCGCTTGCAGAATGGGGCCGCATTACGCTAAAACGGGTGAACGCCTTCCAGACTGTCCGCGCCTAGCCTTGGAGCCCCCCACCATGAGATCCACCATCGTGATCCTTCTGGCTGTAGGCATTTCTTCTGTGGTCAACCAAGGTACGGTCGCGACTATCTGGGCATATAACCCGTCTGAACAGACGGTCGGTCCGTTGCATTCCACCATTCAAGGACCGTCGGTCGTCAAACAGATAAGCCAGCCGCTCATGTATCACGTGGTCCTTGAAAACCAAGGGGCCCGTGTTCTGAACGGCACCGTTCGGATCGGGTTGATTGATCCATGGCGTGTCGAAGGCAAGTCGGAGCTCCCTTTTGTTTTGCAGCCGAATGGGACAACCCGTTTGACGTACCAAATAGCTGCGGGAAAAGGAACCTACAACGGCCACTACCCGGTCCACGCCTTTGTCAACTTCAAGGACCAGAACAAAAGCCAGACAGCCCACCCGATTCTAATCGTGAAAACGGAGCTGCCGAAACAGCCTCGCCGACGCCCAGACCTCACGTACACTCCAACCGTATTGCGCCCGAATAGCCTGTTGAATTTGTGGCAGGCGCCAAGGCACCGCATCATTGTTCGTGTGTTTGGGCAGCCACCCGTGCTTCTGCCAGTCGGCTATTGGGGCGTCGAGTCGAACAGCCACGCTCAGGTGACAAGTCGGTCATGGCTGCTCGGCGGCCGGCAACGCCAAACCCTATCGGCCCATCCGCCCTGGGCAGATGGGAACGTCGGAACCGTCGTGATCGAATATCCCATCCAGTTACCAATGGAGGGACCGATCGCTTTGCTGTTCTCCAATGCCATGGACCCAAATGGCAAGGGAGATGGTGTTACGTTCCGAGTCCGTGTTGCCAAGCCGGCGACGCACGATGGTGAACTCGGAACGGTCGTGTTCGAGCGGCACGTGACGGCAACGACCTGGCAGGATGCCCGAGTGGACTTGTCCAAGTTCGCCGGCCAGTCAATCCGACTGCAACTGGAATCCCATCCGGGACCAAAGAACAATACCGGCTGGGACCTGTCGATCTGGGGCGAACCCATTCTACAGGCTGGAGTCCTTCCGAGCGAGACGCCATTTCCACCGAAGACGCTGGTTGGTTCCGACGTGCTGGGGACGACTCGGTGCGGAAACACGACTTTTGACGTTCGTTTTTGGAGCGGCCGACGGGGATTGATGGATGCGACACTTAGCTTTCAAAACGGGAAAAAGGCGATCTGCACCCGTGGGTTCGAAGTCCGCATCCTGGGAATGCGTATCGACCGGCCCGGTTCACCCGTCAGCTTGGTAAAAACCGAACGCCGGCGGACACAGAATGGAATTTGCATACGGCATTTCTTCGAGAGTCTCGAGGGTCCTTTTGAATTGCTGGGCTCGATTGAAATCGAACATGAGGCCCTGCAAGTTCGATTCGAATTGGAAAACAAACCGAAAACGGGCCCGTGGACCGATGTTCATATCGAAGACGTTTCCATGGGCCGGTGGAGCAAACCGGTGGCTCAAATCTATGCAGGGCATGGCAACGTGTTGCGCCGTCCAGGCCCGTTTCGACTGTCCTACGACGGTCATCGACTCGCCACATCTTTTGTCGGGTACGATTTCCCGTCAGG
>JAJSAJ010000661.1 GCA_024274855.1 Planctomycetota bacterium
ACATTGTCGGGTTTACATGTGTAATAGATAACCGCTTCATACTGGCCGCTGGTTGCGACTTGAATATCCCAGGTCATTGTGTCATCGGTCGATGTCCAGTTCGTAAAGAACGAGCAATTTGGCGCTCGGGCACTGCGTTGAACATTCCCATGAGCCACTCCGTCACGTGCCGGCAGCAGTGTGATTGGGAATTGGGGGTATCCAACTGGAAACGGGCGATCATCGTCGGTCAAACCTGGCAGCAGTTGGTTCTTCCACATCTTGACCGCTTTGGCTAGACGCGATGCGATCTTCGGATGATCACGCGACACATCGTGACGTTGGCCAATGTCTTGGGTCATATCGAATAGTTTGCCCTTGGTGCCAAGGCGATATTTCTGAGTGCGTACGCTGACACGACCTCGCCAATGCGAGAAGATCATGCGGTCGGGCCAGTTGGTCGACGTGCCAAGCAGGAGTGGCTTGATACTGATGCCGTCCAGCGGCTTCTTGCCGGGTGTTGCTATTCCGGCTATGTCCGCCAAGGTTGGCAACAGGTCGATCGCGGCCGTGATTCGGTCGATTCTCAATCCGGGTCTGATATGTTTTGGCCAATCGATCACACATGGCGAACGTACGCCTCCTTCGTCTGTCGAGCCTTTGCGACCTTTCATATCACCATTCCATCGCCAGCTGTTTGGGCCATTGTCACTGAAGTAGATGACGATCGTGTTATCGCTGAGTGCAAGCGAGTCGAGTGTTGTCAGAAGGCGGCCGACGTTCCAGTCAATATTCTCACACATGGCCAGTGCCGCGCGAGTCATCATCAGGTCTTCACGTTCGGGATCACGGTTGCGCATCTTCAGGTTAGTGTCCTTAAACTTGTTATAGAAACGGTCGGGGACTTGCATCGGCGAGTGAGGGATATTCAGCGGCAAGTAGCAGAAGAATGGCCGGCTCTTGTTCTGCTTGATAAACGCAATGGCATGATTTGTGAGATCATCTGCCAGATATCCGTTTCCTCGGACTATTTTGCCATTATGTTCGAGAACCGGGTCAAAGTAATTACCCCAATGGCCGGAGCAGAATCCATAGAACTCGTCAAAGCCTCGCGCGTTGGGATGGTACGGGTACTGGGTACCGTTGTGCCATTTTCCGAACGCGGCGGTGGCATATCCGGCCGCGCGAAACGCATCGCCGATTGTCTTTTCGTCCAGATCCAAACGCTCGCCGCCGGTCGATGTGCTGTAGACGCCGCCGCGCGGATGATACCGTCCGGTCAGGAATTCAGCCCGAGTCGGTGAGCATACCGGGCAGACGTAGAACGACTGCATCAGTGCACCGTTCTTGACCAGGGAATCGATATTCGGAGTCTCCAGGTTCGAGTTGCCCTGAAAGCTCAGGTCACCCCAGCCTTGGTCATCGGTGAGGATCACGAGGACATTCGGGCGAGGCGGTGTTTCCGCGCGTACGATTGCCGGCAAAGCCCAATGCACAATGACCAGCATCAGCACCGACACGGCCCGCAAGCCATGACCAGCCTGCCAATCTCTTTCAATAGTGCGTTGGATAGAATCGGGCATGGCGAACAATCGAAGCATGATGACTCCTCATGATTACTCGTGTTGGTCTATAATATTTGTTGTTGGGTAACACTTTAGCCGTCTGCAGTAGGATTTGTATCTCACTGCTGTTTTTTCGGTTGATCGACCCCAACGGCCTTGTGCCGTTGGTGAGCGAGTCTATTGAGCTAAGAGCAACATGTCACTCCAAAGTCCCGCTCCCTCCCC
>JAJSAJ010000662.1 GCA_024274855.1 Planctomycetota bacterium
CAATCAAGACCCCCATGGGCTCGCCCCATGGGTGAATCAGTCTCGCAGCTAAGGAGGATCGCCGCATGAACGCCCCCCGGTTCGGGACGCGCGCTCCGGTGCCCATTAGCTTGAGAGACTTTGGTTCCCACGGGACAAGCCGAAAGCGCCGGGATAAACCGGCATGGAGTAGCGAATGAAAGAGTCGTACAGAGAAGGTGTAGCGAACCACTCTGACCCCGAGTCATGCACCGGAGATGGTAACACCTCGGGTGAAGCGTTGACAGGGGCACACACAGGCCAGCTATCGAGCTCCGAAATCACCAGTTCAGCGTGCCGACCTAGTGGCTTGCAGGGGAAGGCAATATCAGTGACACCGCTAAAACGCGAGGTGACACAGGACGCTGCGGAGTCGAAGAACCTGAGCATGTGTGAAAACTCCATGCACGAGAACCTGGAGACCCCATCAGTTCCCAGGGTTGATGACCTGGGACGGTCGGAAAAGGGCGACCATACTGCCGACATGCACGCTGATGGGGAGTCGGACGATTCCATAGTACCGATGAAGCAGGCGCACAAAGGCAGCATCCTCATTGGACCTGTGGGTACGCCAATGGCGACGGAAGTATGCGAAAGACGACGTGATCATCGTCCGCTACGCAGACGACTTCGTCATGGGTTTCCAATACCGGGAAGACGCCGAGCGGTGCCTTCGAGAACTGCGAGAGCGCCTGCAAAAGTTCGGTCTGGAACTGCACCCGGAAAGACGCGAATGATCGAGTTCGGGCGATTTGCCGCCGAAAACCGCAAGAGACGCGGGGACGGAAAACCGGAAACGTTCGATTTTCTGGGGTTCACTCACTGTTGTGGGCATACCCGCAGGGGAAAGTTCAAGATCACCCGTATCACGATCGCAAAACGGATGCGAGCCACATTGCATGCTATCAAGGAGAAATTCCGCAAGTTGATGCATGCGCCGATCCATATTCAGGGTCAGTGGCTACGAAGCGTCATTCAGGGATGGCTCAACTACTACGCCGTCCCGGGGAACTACGAGCACCTGGCTCGATTTTGCGACCAAATGAAGCGCCTTTGGCTGTGGACGCTGCGTCGTCGCAGCCACAAGGCCCGAAACCGGTGGCCCTGGGCCAGGATCAGACTTCACATCAAACGTTGGTTCCCAAAAGTCCAAATCCTTCATCCTTATCCCGAAGCCCGACTTCGCACGTAATCACCTGCGGCAGGAGCCGTATGAGGTAATTCCATCATGTACGGATCTGTGCGGGGGGCGGCCCGAAAGGGCCGTCCCTACCGCGACCGTGGGGGACCGGGACCGACGCAACGTCCCTCAAGTAAACGCGACAACAATTGATTCGCCGGTCGCGAACATCCGTTTTATTCAGGCTCTGCTGGGGCACGAGTGCCTGTCGACTACCCAGATCTACACGCACGTGTCGATCGGCAAGTTGTGCGAGGTCCATCGCCAGACGCACCCGGTGCGGCCCAACCGCACGAACGACGCTTCGAACGGGGACCGGTCCGGACAGGCTCCGTCGGCCGGTAGTCTTTCTCGAGCGAGTGTGCACAGGGTCCGGACCAGAGAAAGGCCAGGAAGGGAGTCCAGCGAGGGGCGGCAATGAGCCCCCTCTGGTCTGCGCCATCGGCGAGAGTATGGGCGGCCGCTAGGCCGTCAGGCCGCCTCAACACTCTTCGGATTCTTCTTTGGATTCTCTTGACAATCGTGTAGAATCAGTCGCAGTTCTTTGACATGATAAACAAGCCTCGCGCGCCCACGCGCGAGATACCGGTGGCGGCACCGGATGTCTGTCCGTATGCCAAAACCACGATATACGTAGCGCCGCCGCGTCTGGACCCCGGAAACCGCACTAGATGGTACTATAGGCACCGAGTTTTCGCGGCGGAGTTGGGGAGGTTTATTAGTAGGGATCCGATCGGGTATACCGCGGAAAGGAACTTGTGTGCTTACGCCACTGCTCAGCCGACACGTTTCAGGGACCCAAGCGGTTTGTTGCCCCCAAATGTGCCACCATGGGGGCCTGGCGGGCCTTTCTCGCCAGTTCCACCGTCTCATGCCCATGATTGGACAAAACCGCCGGTCGTAGCCCCAAAGCTCCCTGCAGTTCCAAAGTTCCCACCAATTCTCAATCCTGGTGGACCAAATTGAGGAACACCACTTCCGTATCCGGATGGGTCCAACATTAATATTTGGGGCGACGGAGAGGCACCGGGGTTCAAAGACTACGCTGCTGCCGGGCCCGACTTCGACGTTTGGAACGGGGGGCGGCCATCTACGGACAAGATTCCCGATGATTCGGTTGATGTGATCGTGATTCGCAATTCACCAATAATACCTGAAACATGGAATGAGATCTGTCGAATCTGTCAGGCCAACTGTACGGTAACCATTTCACAGAGTTGTGGCACAATTGTCCGAGCTTACGCCGATTTTTGGCATGCCATGGAGAGACTTGAGTGCAAGAACGCCATCGCGACTCGTCCAAGAAGAGTTCCTGGAAGAAGACCGGAATATGACGACCTCGTTCCAAGTTGTTCCTTTAGCGCACGGCTCACGGACTGTCCGTGTCGCGATGGGCGTTCAAGCACGGCAAGGTGACAAGCATGTGCGCACTCGGAAGACAGGGTTTGTTCACAGTATTCGCCTTCTTACAGACACAACTCTGGAAGGATTGATTTGCAATGCGACAGGCATTACACATTGTCTGCTCAACCTGCTTAGGTGTCTGCATTGTAGGCATTACGAGTTGCCAATATGAAATGAGTTCTCCTCCGCCGGAGGAGAACAACTGGGAGACCTACGAGGACATGTCAGAATCTGCTCATTTAGCTGCAGGCAAATGCGTTTTTGTATTCGTGTATTCTGAGATAAATGCGATGAGTCTTCCAGCATTCAACGCATTTAATGATTCCAACTTTCAACGACTGTGCAAGGGCAATGCATACGTTTTGTTGCTGCTCAAATATAATGATTGGAGTGATTTAAGGTTGCGCCATATCGCACGCACGATTGGATTCACGAAACAGCCGTATGTTGTTCTGTTTTCGCCAGATGGTGAAACAGTTGCTCTTGATCCTCTTACGCTCAAGAGGCTCAGATTGGAAAGGTAAAATGAACTTGCAAAGGAGAAGAATAGGAAAACAGTTGGGCCATGACGGTGAGGAAGCCCGTGGCGCAAGCGACAGGAAGCGACGGGCAGAATCGCCAGTGACTCTATACTAAAGGGGGAAAGTAACGCGCGGGTCTTCTCCCCCGAAACGCGCTGGAGGTGTAGGGTGACAAGCTCGCGGCATCGACCTTGGCAACTGGCAGCCACGGTATTGCGAGCGCCGGCACACCACAATCCGGCTACAACGCGCCCATATGCTTGGTCATTATTTCCGTGTTATGTCGCGTTGCTTGAGTGCGGCATCCGCTGAGGACGCGCCGATCCAATACCCGGCTGGGATGCTCCAGAATAGGACGAGTAGCTTGTCACGCAATTCCTGGTGTGCCGGCGCTCGCCGTGAACGTTGCGGAAGATGGAGGACTTTCGACGGCGAGCTGGTCACACCCTACGACTACGAAGCGGGTATCCAAGTGAGTGGTCGAGTGAGTGGTCGAGTTTCCCTGGCTTATCGGCACTGTTTGAGCAGTCTGTCGACGGACTGAGCCCAAGACGACTGGTCGACGTTCGATGTTGCTTTCAGGTAACGCAATCGCTTTGCGGCATCCGAGATATCGCCCCGTTTGAAGCAGGCGAGGGCAATCGAGTACTTTGCTCGATACCATGCGTCCGTGCCCGGTCGCAGGCGGCGAGCAATTCGTCTCCAATGTTGGAGAGCTTGATCGAGGGATTCTTTGTCCTTGCGTTGCAACAACAGTTCGGCAAGGCTCATTTGTATGGACTGGCTGTTGGGATACGCTGTGGCCAGTTGCTGAAACGCGCGAAGTCCATCGTCTTGGCGTCCTGCCGCAACCAGCGCTTCAGCGCTTGCCAAACCAACCTGGCGTTGCTGCGTCTTATTGAGCGATCCACCGCTTGCCTGAAGACGCTGCAATGCGGCGAGTTGCAGTTGGGACAAGTCGCGGCGCACGTGTGGTGTTGCTTGCCGATTCAGAGTCGTCAGACCATTTATCAGCTCCAGCAAGTGGTCTACCGAGCCCCCACTGGTATTCTCCAAGAGCTGTCGGGCATCCGACTGCCGTTCGGGCTGACCGGCCAAAGCGACAATCAGCAGGGTTTGTGCCGATTCAACCCATGCGGCAGGTGCGTTTGGATTGTGTTGTAGTGCGGCTTGTAATAACTGTTCGGCTTTCGAAAACCCATCTTGCGTATAGGCCAGGCGGATCCGTGCCGATGCGAGTGCGGCAGTGCGCCGGGCATCGTTCCAACGTTCGGGCCACGTGCCACTGGCATCACGTATGACGGATTCAAAGAACGTTGCTGCTGCTTCCACGTCTTGATCTATCGGCTTGCCGGCTGTCAGCTGTTGCCTAAGCCATTGCTGCCAGCAGCGAGCTGCCGCGGCAACAGCCTCGGCAAAGTGAGTCGAATCGGCGGCGACTTTCTGATAATTGTCCAGAGCGTTTTTCCAGTCCTGTTTACTCTCACACACGCGGCCAAGCCACATGTGCGCGGTATTGGCCGACTTGGAATTGGGCCAAATGGCCAGCTGGTCATGCAGAAGTGTTTCGTAACGCTGCAGTGCTTTTGCATTGTTGCCGGCAATTTGAGCATCATTCCAGGCAGCCAGCAGTTGAGCTTGGGCTGCTTTGGGATTGGTCTTGTACTCACGGGCCGTACGTTCCAGGCGAAGGCTGGCAGGTCCGAAATGTTCGTCTTCTTGCTCGACCAGTGCGGCTTTGAATTGCAATGAAAAGGCTGCTTTCTGATCACCTGATTCAGCAGCTTGGCGTGCTCCTTTTTCGTAGGTGGCAATCGCTTCCTTGTGCCGGCCCTTCAGGTACAAGTTGTCAGCGGCCCGTTGG
>JAJSAJ010000663.1 GCA_024274855.1 Planctomycetota bacterium
CCTTTCCGCTCCCTCCCCGCCGCCTTTGGCGGCGGGGAGGGAGCGGCCGTCGGCATGACATGCCGCCTTAGCTCAATAGACTCGCTCACCAACGGCACAAGGCCGTTGGGGTCGATCAGCCGAAAAAAAACAGCAGCGAAATACAAGTCCAACTGCAGACGGCTAAACAGTTACCAACTGCCAACTGCCCCTCTACGCACTCTCGCCGTGAACGGTTACCCGTAATATTCGTTCCGCTCTTGTGGGGCTATTTGCTTTTTAGGCGGATCGGCCGGAGCCAACTTGCATTCGCCCTGTTAGTCTCATCGCTGATACCGGCACTGGTCACATTGGGCGTGATTGGCCTGCTGGCACCACGGCATTCGGCATCCGGTCGCTCTGCCGCTCGAGCCGCTCGTTCTGCGGACCGAGCCGATCAGTTCGCCGAAACGATCCAGAAGAATGAATCGAGGACCCCTCCCACCGGCGAGGTAAAGTCCGTTTCTTTCTTCTGTACGGCCAGGATCAAGGATCCGTCAAGATTCGTCAGCGAAGGAGATCGTGGCCTGAGTCAGTTCGCCGGTTATGTGAAAGGGTCGCTCGCCGTGGAGCAGGATCAGCGAACAATCTCATTCCAGCACCGCGGAGACAATACGCTTGCCTCACAGTATCGGCTCTACCTGTCTCTCAGGACTAACGTTTTGATTACCGGTCGAAAAAAGACCGAGTGATAACATTGCTGGATTGCCCTGCCTTCTTGACATTGCCTCGCGCATGTTGGACGATATTGTGTGCTGGTTACGGCGCAGCACGCATGTGGGCAAGATGCTGCCTCATTGGCATGCTTACGGGAGGGCACTTGACTGGTTTGCCTCGGATGTCGGCGACAATGGGAGTGGGGTGACGTGCCCCGAGCGGTGGAAACGCAGCGGCCCGAACCCCGGTCTCGTTGGAATGTCCGTCGGCGGTCTGCACGCACGGTCTGCACGCATTTTTGGCTAGATATCCGATGATGGCATACCGGTACCGCATTTCGCGGGCGGCTAGGTACGTTTTGCACTGCGGCTCGCTTGCGACATCCCGCGTGGATTGTGCGTTAAGCCAACCTGCGGTTTTCATCGAAGAACAATCCGACGTGGCGTGTCAGTGGGAACAAGTTGTCTCCATGCGTTACCCAGGTGCCAATGCAATAAGTCTATCCAAGGAAATGAGGATCGGATCATGGGTGAGAACGATGGCAAGTCCGCCAAACCGGTTCGCTGGGGAGTGATCGGGTTAGGTTACTTTGGCGAGGTACATTCCGACACATTGGCGACCATGCCGGGAATCGAGTTAGCCGCCCTTTGCACGCGCCGGCCGGAACGACTCCGTGAACTGGCTGATCGCTACAACGTATCGACGCGTTATACGGATTATCACGAGTTATTGAATGATCCGTCAGTGGATGTGGTCAGTATCACAACGCACATCGATGACCACCGCGATATGACCGTCGATGCACTACGAGCCGGCAAACACGTGTTTCTGGAAAAACCAATGGCGCGGACGGTGGAAGATTGTGACGTGATTCTGGATGCGGCCAGGCAGAGCGAAGGTTTGTTCATGGTTGGGCATATTTGCCGATTCGATCCTCGGGTCATGTTGGCCAAGCAGGCAATCGACGAAGGACGGATCGGGCGCATTATCTCGATGCACGCACGTCGCAATTTAACCAAGGCGATCGGACGCGAACAGCTCAATAAGATATCGGCCCTGATGGGTGACGGTATCCATGACGCGGATTTGATGTTGTGGTTCAGTCGGGCCAAGCCGCTCAGCGTCTATGCCCAGGAAGTGCATCCTGGATCGTGCAAGTATCCGGATGGCGGATGGGCCATGATACGACTGGAAGGAGATGTGGTGGGCGTCGTCGAATCGATCTGGCATTTGCCCGAAAATACTCCATATACGATCGATGCCCGCATGGAGGTGATCGGTACCGAAGGATCGCTCTATATCAACTGTGCGGAAGCCGGATTTGAGATTCACGATTCGAACGGTATTCAGATACCAGACACGATGTATTGGCCTTCCGTGGGAGGGGAGCGGTTTGGCATTCTTCGTGCCGAGTTGCGGTATTTTGCCAATTGTGTCGCACAGGGAAGAATTCCGGACCACATTACTCTTGAAGAATCTCGCGCCGCCGTTCATCTGATGGATGCCGCCAACGCTTCATCGCAAACCGGCCAAGTTGTCTACTTGGACAACTGATTTCAATGTACGGACGACGTCCGTTTCGGGAGACACGAAATGCGGAACACACAAGTATTATTGCCGTGCTTTGTCCTGTTGTGTGCGGGGATTCTTGCCAATAGCACCGTGACGAGTTCGGCGGGCGAGCAGGCAACGGCGGTCAAGATGACATTCTCGCACGTTGGCATGATCACAACGGAAAAGAAACCTGGCGAACGATTCGTGCCCGCAACACGCGTCTGGGTGACCGACTTCAAGACGCACCCCTACCACGTCGAATGGCTGCGATTCGAGCCCGACAGCCCTGTTACGGGACCCGTGCGAAACATGCCACATGTGGCCTACGAAGTCAACAGCATCAAGGCTGCAGCAAAGGGGATGAAACAGCTGATTGCACCTTTCGATGCGGGTATTGCAATCGTTGGCTTATATCAGACGACCGATGGTGCGGTCGTTGAGTTCATGGAAATGAAAGAGGGACAGTGATCGCCATGCCGCACATCAAACGCGTTCTGGTTACCGGGGCGAGTGGCAAGCTGGGTGGGCCACTCTGCGAAGCGCTTTTGGCCGAAGAATACCAGGTAATTGGTGTCTCTCGCCACCTGCCCGTGGAGATTCCCGGAGTTGAGTACGTCCAGGCAGATGTTGGCGATACGGTTGCCATGGACGAACTCGTCTCGCGCAGTGACGCCGTGATCCATCTGGCCAGTTGCAAGGAAAATCGCGACGCATTCATACCCGTCAGTGCCAAGGGTACATTCAACATACTCGATGCGGCTATGCGCACCAAGAAGCCAAAGCGAGTGATCCATGCCAGTGGAGACGCGGTCAACGGCATCTACTTTAATCCTCAGCCAACGCCGATCCACGAAGACATGCCGATGGTCGCCTATCCCGGTTACTATGCGCTGTCCAAGGTCGTCGAAGAGACCATGTTCCAGCAGTTTTTCTATCAGGCCCAGGTACCGACCGTGATTTGTCGCATGTCATGGATCCATGTGGAAGATGACATTCTGAGCCATCTGACCGTCGCGGGCGAGGAATTCGGCGTCCCAGTCTGGCAAGAACTGATGGACCAAAAGCAACGGTCCGTATTCGCCGACGGACGGGATGCGGCCGTGGCATTACGTCACCCCGACGGTACGTCTTTGCGGCGACACATTGTGGCGGTCGAGGATTGTGTTCAGGCGTTCCTCCTGATGTTGAAAACCGACGGCATCGAAGGCCAAACTTATCATATCGCAATGAACGACCCGTTCGATTATGCCGAGGCAGCTGACTATGTTGCCGAGCGTCTCGGCATTGAAGTGCTGGACCTGGTCGACCCGGTTGGCCAGGATTTCTGTGTCGATGTGACCAAGGCACGGTACCAGCTTGGGTACCAACCGCAATACGATATTCGCGGTCTGATCGATCGTGCGATCGAGTTTCGGCAAGCTGGCCACCAACGCCGCCCTCGCACGGGCGCCAAGGGATAGGAGCAGAATCATGAGTGATCTGAAAGGACAGACGGTTCTAATCACCGGCGGAACGTCGGGAATCGGCAAAGCATGCACTGAGCTATTTGCTCGTTCCGGCGCTAAGGTTGTCACCATGTCGATCCAGGATGAAGCAGGGCAATTGCTTGCCGAGCAACTCCGAGGTGAGGGCCACGACTGTGTTTTTTACTATGGAGACGTAAGCAATGAACAGGACGTGAAAGCGGCGATTGAGTTAGCTGTTGAGACGTTCGGCCGTCTAGACGCGGTGCACGCCAACGCGGGAGTGCTGCGTAACCAGAAAATCACCGATCTGACTCTCGATGACTTCCATTTGCTGATTAATGTCAATCTGCTCGGGGCGGTACTGACCTGCAAGCACGCGATTCCGGTGATGCAACGCCAGGGAAAAGGCTGTATCTGTTTTACAACATCCGTGGCAGCCGATATCGGCTTTCCGGAACATGCTCTTTACGGAGCCTCGAAAGCAGCCGTCGTCGCTTTGATGCGTAGCTTGACTACCGACCACAGCCCTCAGGGCATTCGTTTCGTGGCCGTCAGTCCCGGGACCATCGACACGCCGATGCTGGCCGCATCCTGCGAAGGCTGGGACCAACCGAAGGAAGTCTTGTACGCCGAGGTTGCCAAGAAGATTCCCGTGCAACGAATGGGACAACCTATCGACGTCGCTCGTGCAGTTGCTTTTTTGCTGAGCGACGACGCCGGTTTCATTAACGGCAGCGTCGTCCAGCTCGAGGGAGGGACGCTGGCGCTGCCACCTTGGTAACCTGCATGGCAAGCCCCGAAAAAGAAGAAATAGACACCAACGTGCAAACGACTGAATGACACTGATCGGCGGCGGGTTCCGGTATGGCGGTGCCCGTCGCAAGGCGATACCGTAACGCCGTACGGATGTCGACAAGCTTGACACACCCGACTTTGTGCGCGGTCCTACCAGTTTGCGATTCCACTTTAAGGAGACACCGATGCGACACTTTTGCAATGGCATTGCCGGCTTGGTCGGGCTTTGCGTTCTTGTATACGGCATATCGGGGCGTGCCGATGAGCCAACCGTGCCGCTCAAAGCCGGGATCATCGGGCTCGATGCACACGGTTTGCCCTGGACGAAAATTATCAATGATCCCAAGGCAACGGGCGAATTGGCCGACATGACCATTGTGGCCGCCTACCCGGGCGGCAGCCCTGATATCCCCCAAAGCATGGAACTCTTGAAAAAGAGTACCGAGCCGGTTCGCGAGCTGGGGGTCGAGATCGTTCCGTCGATCGACGCACTGATCAAAAAAGTTGATGTTGTGCTGATCCTGAGTATTGATGGCCGCAAGCACCTGGAACAAGCCAGACCGGTTTTCGAGGCCGGTAAACGGGTGTTTATCGACAAACCGATCGCGGGATCGCTCACCGATGCGATCAAAATCTTCCGGTTGGCCAAGCAACACAACGTACCCTGTTTCTCGAGCTCCTCGCTCCGGTTTGCCAAACGCACGATCGACATCCGCAAGGACCAGCATCTGGGTGATCTGATTGGCTGTGACCAATACAGTCCCTGTTCTCTTGAGCCCCATCACCCTGATTTCTTCTGGTACGGCGTCCATGGCGTGGAGCCTTTGTTCACAATTATGGGCACCGGTTGCCAAGCGGTCACTCGGGTGCACACCGAAGGAACGGACATGGCGGTTGGTGTCTGGTCCGACGGTCGCATCGGGACTTTCCGTGGCATCCGCCAGGGCCGACGCGGTTATGGTTCGACTGTCTTCGGCAGTAAAGGAATCGTTCCCGGTGGCGGATTTGACGGGTACGAACCGCTGATTGTCGAGATCGTCAAGTTTTTAAAGACAGGTAAACCGCCGGTCAGCGCCGAGGAAACGCTTGAGATTTTCGCCTTCATGGAAGCGGCGGACGAAAGCAAGCGGCGCGGAGGCTGTCCGGTGACGCTCGAAAGTGTCATGAAAAAGGCGAACCAAGCCGCCGCCATGGACAAGTAGTCTCAGAAAGGATCGATTCACGACGTTCTTGGAGGAAAAAGGGGCGAAAACGGCTGAATACTGAGTGCACAATGTGTGGGCGATGCCCAGTGGAACCGACGCAATCGGTAGCATTTAGACGCACATTGGACCACGGGCACCCTCTTGGTTGCTAGAATAAGCTACTGGAACATAACCAGATTCCTGCCCCGTGTCGTGACATGCGTACGTGTTCTCGCCAAGATGGCACTGGCGCTGCCAGTGCGAAACTGTCCCCGCCACGCCATTTTTCGTTGCCAGATTTCAACAGGATAATCATTGGTACAGCTCGTGCTATCCAAGTAGATGAGGAGCTTCCACCGTGCAAGAAACCAATCGTCGCAAATTCTTGAAGTCATCGGCAACCGTAGCTGCGGGCGCCACTTTGTTAGCAAGACAAGCCAGCGCGAAACCGTACGGTGCGAACCGGCGAATTCGGGTCGGGTTGCTCGGTTTGGGTGGTCGCATGCAAGCTCATGTTCAAAGCCTTGCCCAAATGGCCGATGACAATGTCGAGATTGTGGCCGTCTGCGACTGCGATCAAAAGAAGCTTGACAGGGCCGAAAAAATCTATCCGGATTTGGCCGGCAAGAAACTGGTCCGCTTCACCGACATGCTAAAGATGCTCGAAGATAAATCGATCGACGCGATTAGCTGTGCACTTGGAGATAGGTGGCACGCCCTGTCGACAATCTGGGCTTGCCAGGCCGGCAAACACGTTTATGTCGAAAAGCCCGGCACCCACAACTTGTTTGAAGGGCGACAAATGGTTGCCGCCGCGCGCAAGTACAAGTGCATGGTCCAGCACGGCACTCAGAATCGCTCCAGCCCGAACATCATGGAAGGGATCCAGAAACTTAAGGAAGGTGTTCTCGGGGATCTTTACATGGCTCGAGGACTCGATTACAAGATCCGTGGAAACCTGGGGCGAATCAATCCCGGACCTGTCCCGGACGGGTTGGATTGGAGCAAGTGGCTGGGGCCCAAAGCGATGCGCCCTTACAGCCAGTTTTCGCACCGTCGGTGGTACTGGTTGCTTGACCTCAGCAGTGGGTGCTTCGCCAATCAGGCGGTCCACGAATTGGACATCCTTCGCTGGGGACTCGGCCTGAACAACCACCCGACTCATATCACGGCAGCAGGTGGACAATTCGTCCACGAAGATGACCGTACGTCACCAACGCACGTAGCAATTACCTACCAGTTCGAAGGGTCTAAGCCGTTGGTAACTTACGAACACCGATCCTGGTACACCAACAGCGAGGCCGGGTTCCGCGATCCATACCCGTTCGTCCAGCCGGACTATCCCGTCGGAACGATTTTTCTGGGCGAAAAAGGCTACATGATCTTCCCCGACTACAGCAGCTATCATACGTTTCTTGGACGCAAACGCGAGCCCGGTCCCAGCAAATCGGAAGAGGGACATCCGATGAGCAACTTGCCCCATTTCCAGAACTGGGTAGCTGCAATTCGCGGTGGAGACCACAAGATCCTGCATGCCGACATCGAGGAGGGGCACAAGTCCATGGCACTTTCGCTCCTGGCTCGAACGTCTTACCAAGTGGGCCGGCCCTTGAGGTTCGACCCGGCGACCGAAACCGTTATCGGCGACGACGAGGCCAACGCGATGCTCAACACACCCGACTATCGTGCACCTTATGTTGTACCGAGTGAAGTGTAGCCACTTCGATACGCCCACAACCCAGTCGCAAGCAGGGCACAGACCACAACAACCTACGTTCACACACCTTGGAGAAGAATCATGAAACGACGATCCACGCTATCCGCTACCACTCAGCACACGTCATCGCGTCGTACGTTCCTGGCTCAGACAGGCAAAGTGGCCGCAGCCTCCATACTTGCCGGAACCGCTATCCCTCGCGTCTTTGCGGCCGAGGACAATACGATCAAGCTGGCCCTGATCGGTTGCGGCGGGCGCGGCAGTGGAGCAGTCGCTAATGCGATGAACTCTGCCAACGGTCCGGTAAAACTCGTTGCGATGGCCGACATTGTTCCAGAGCGTCTTGACCGTGCTTACAAGAGCCTTCACCAGCAGTTCAGCGATCGGATGGAC
>JAJSAJ010000664.1 GCA_024274855.1 Planctomycetota bacterium
CGTTATCGCTTTTTACGGTGATCCGGAGTGGTCGGCAAAGATGGCCGATATGCCGAAGTATTACGACCAGACGTTGGACATAAAGGACGGTGTTTACACGCTGACAATTACGCCAAATCGCGGAACGAATTCGTTCAAGCCGGTCAACACAAACGGCTCGCAGCGTGGTTGGCGACCGTTTGTCCAGTTCTTGCCGCATCGGGTCAAAGAGATCGAGATCGTGACCGGCCAGGACCTCAACCCAGTTGTGACTGACGACTTTATCCTCGTCCCCAATCCTCGCGAGTGCGATCCGGATCGCAAGTACGTTGTCCGCTTTAAGGCGACGGCACTTATACCAGGCCACTAACTTCAGAGATCGCTGCGTTTGTGCCAAAGCCAAGCGACCAGCAGCAGTTGTTGGCCAGACAGTCACACCACAGCCGCGGCCAATTTGGAATCCACCAGATACGGCATCAACGGTCACCGGTCTCTACTGTGTCGGCATGCAAAATCAAGAACGCTGACGCGAAGGGCCGGGCCAGGTAGCGGCATCTGGTTCGATCAGCTGGTTGCTGGACTTCTTGCAGTCGGTCACGGAACCGCCGATCCGGATGGACAACCCCAGTATTTTGGCCTGTCGTTCTGGTTTCTTACCAGGTTCCAGACTGGCAACTCTTTCACAATGCGCTGGCGTGACTGATGTCGAAGTTTTCGACGGCGTGTCGATGGACTGTCCCTGTGTCCGCGGAAATGCATTGGCTGCGGTTCGCCGGCCTCTTAAAAAAAGGGCCTGCGCAGAAAGGTCGGCTTTGGCATGGCAATTGCACTCCGGGTTTAACCTTGAAACATCCTGGTTTCCGTCGCGCGTCGGATAGGGACCTGGCCGATTATCGGAATCCTAGCCAGAGTCGTAGCTGGCTGCTGTTTCGGTCACGGATTCTTGTCCTATTCAGACACACAGCAAACATCGAGACCTTGAGCATGCAGAATACGCTTCAAAACCGATCAACGTTTCCTTTCTCAATGTTGCTGTCAGGTTTCGCATTGATGGGACCGTTGCTTACCGGTTGTGGTGAAACGGCTCCCAAGTTGGAGGCGAGGGTCACCAGCCCCGTGGGGCGGCCCGGGGTTTGCGCCTACTGTAACGAGAGGATTGCCGAGGTCACAGAAGACCACCTGACCACTGTTGAGGCGATCGAGTACATCGTTTGCGACAAAAAATGCGAAAGCGATCTGAAAAGATGGGTTGCCGAGCAGTAATGGCCGCGTCAGCCCTTGATCATGGGCATCTGAATCACACTCTTTCAGCCCAAAGGAATGCCTGTCTCATGCGAAAGCACCATGGTTTCACGTTGGTCGAACTGCTGGTCGTTATTGCGATCATTGGAATACTGGTCTCCCTCCTTCTGCCGGCAGTTCAGCAAGCACGTGCTGCGGCCCGCCGGGTGCAGTGTGGAAACAATCTTAAGCAACTTGGCATCGCCTTGCACAACTATCACGGAACGCATCGGATGTTCCCGGCAGGCCATCTTGATACGGGCACCACGGGTCGGGCTTATCGACATCAGATTGGTTGGTTGACATACTTGTTGCCCTTCATCGAACAGCCGGCCGTCTACGAGCTGATCGATTTCAGGAAAATCGGTCCCAGTAATACTGATCCGAATCCGAATGGATCGGCAACCAGCAACCCCGCTTTTTTTGCCGCTGGTGGGACCGATATCGGTGCATTCATATGTCCTAGTGATCCGGTCCGTCGAGTGAGTCCTGTTTGGGCCCCGACCAACTACATGGGGAACCAAGGAATCGACTGCCGTTGCCGCGGGAAAACCTGCAATGGCGTGTTTGGGCATAATACTTGGACCCGTTTTGCGGAAATCACCGATGGCACGGCGACCACAATTGCAATCGGAGAGACCCTGAAAGGAGATCTCAACCCGAATACATTGCAGGACAATTACATATTCGGTCGTCGGGGCGGCGGCGTCGGTGCCAATGCCCAGAACATCGATTCCTGTCAGAACCTGACTCCAAACGCCTCGGACCGTGCTACCGTTTGGTTCGGCGGACACCCACAACACAATATGTTCAGCACGGATCGGAGTCCGAATGACGCACGTTTTGACTGCAAAGCCCCGAACAATGGTTGCACGAACTTTGCCGCTCGCAGCGCTCACGCCGGTGGAGCTTTTTTCGGCATGTGTGATGGATCGGTTCATTTCATTTCTGACAGTATTGATCGCAGTATCATCCGGGCACTTGGTACCAAGAGCAGCAGAGAAGTTGTTGGTGAATTCTGACCGAGATGAGAGTTCGGTGATTAACAAGAGTCGGCATTGTGGAGGTGGGAATTTGCAGTGTGTAGTTCGATCATTGACGGTTGGTATGTTTGTGTGTTGCGTCCTTTGCCTGTGTGCGCGAGGGCAGACCGGCCTCCGACCGCAAGAGGCGCCTTCTGTCGATACTCTGGAACAGACTGGGGAACAGACTGGCGATGCCGATGTTTCGGCGGGTGATCGGATTGCATTTGTCGGCCTGCATGGAGGTGTCTTCGAAGCCCTCAAGCGATTCGCGCCAGAGTTGGGATTGCGAGTGGATTATCTCAAAGACGCGGATCTTTCAGAAAAACGTATCGATCTGGCCGTGTATCGCATTGTTTTCCTTCAGCATCTTCGCGGGGAGGATCGTGAGCAGTATCGCCGCTTGATCGCCTCAGCAAGAAAACACAGGCCTGCCCCGCGGATCTTCTCAATTTCGGGGCTGGCGGAGCGTCATCTTCCGGAACTGGTCAAGCAGGGAGTCATTCAGAGCGACCCGACACTAAAGGCCTATTATGGTTCGTCGCCCGAGAATCTCAGACGGTTTTTGATTTATGTCAAAGTGACATACTTGAAAGGCTCGGGAACAATTCTGCCACCTGTTGAAAGCGAATGCCGTGGCGGGCTGTTTCATCCCGACCACGAGGGACTGTTCGAGAACACGGGGCAGTTCTTGCGTTGGGCTCGCGATCATGACTACAAGGTTAACGCCGTTCCGCGTGTTGTCATCGCCGTGCATTCAACGCATCTCATTTTTCAACAGCCGAAAGTCGTCGAAGCATTGATCCGTGAGTTTGAGAAGCATGGTGTGCTGGCCGTTGCAATGATCGACTACGGCCCAAGCTACGAACAGAGTTTACTGGAATTCAAGCCACTGGCGGTCATTCACACCTGCCACAGTCGCGAGCAACCGTCATTTCGTGAGAAACTTGGCGTACCACATCTGCATTCAATATTTTTTCGCAAACAATCGATCGATGCGTGGCGAGCGAATCTGCAAGGACTTGCATCGAATGAGATGGCTTTCCAGGTCGTTGGCCAGGAACTGCTTGGAGCGATTGAACCGCAAATCGGTTCCGGTACGGTGGTTGGGGGGGGCAGTTCCGAGTCATTCACGCCAATTCCCGAGCGAATCGAGCATCTAGTCGGTCGCGCCGTAGCATGGATGAAACTGGCCCGCACTCCGAATCGCAA
>JAJSAJ010000665.1 GCA_024274855.1 Planctomycetota bacterium
CTATATTCGCAACTATTTGGGCCGTCAGACAAGGGACTAGGTCGAATGGACGGGTACTGACGTTCGGTTCCCAAGAACTCACACACGAAGGCGCAAAGAAGCGAGATCGATGATGCTTGGTGCAACTCGCCCTCCCTTAATAGCGTTTCTGGTTATCGCTGTCGTTGTGATCGTGATCGGGATGCTGGTCTCCGTGGCGATGATCATGGCAGCGGTCAAGGTCTACAACGCAATCGCGGGTGGGCGTTCTTCGAAAACTCGCGTTCCGGAGCCTTCCTTTGGAAAGGCACTCGCAATTGCTCTGATTCTGTTCGTCATCGGCTTGTTTTCCCGCTTTTGTGGTGCCGCCTTGGCCGTGTCGATCGGACAAGCCACGAATGCAAGCATTGCTGTGGTGAACGTGGGAGCCATCCTTATCAACGTTTCCTTTTACGTTATCAACGCCAGTGCACTCTTTACAGCTCTTCTGCCAACGACATTTCCGCGAGCAATCCTCGTGGCCATTTGCAATACTCTTCTGCTTGTCGCGTTGGCCATCGTTATTCTCCTTCCATTTTTGCTGATCGCAAGTTTTTTCCAATGATGGTGATATCTGGGTGGTCGGTTTTCGGCCGGTGGCCAGATTGGACGTCTGCGCCGCCAAGCGACTATTTCTTGCGAGCTTGCCGGGATTTTCGTTTCTTGTTCAGAAACTCGTACATGTTGAACCGCTTGGGAAATGCTACGTGGTTCTTCGTTGCCCATTGGGTCCATAGTTCTTTCATCTTGTCACGTTGTTCGCTTTGAGACGCGGCCAGATCATGCATCTCGGCGCGATCGGTATCGATGTTGTAGAGATCCCACGGTTTCTTGTAGATACGTACAAGCTTCCACTTTCCCCACCGTACTCCGGCGTTCCCTTCGTGCTCCCAGTAGATCGGTTTGGTGTGAATCGGATGCGTGCTGCCATTTAGCAATGGAAGCATTGACGTGCCTTGGCACGGTGGCATTTGGTCGGGATACTCCGTGCCAGCCAATTCGATACACGTTGCCATGAGATCGGGCAGGAAGGCAAATTGACGCACGAAGGTACCGTCCTGTTCCCGCGGAATACCGTCCGGCCACGAGACAATCAGCGGCGTACAGGTTCCACCTTCGTGGATATAGTGCTTGTACATGCGAAACGGCGTGTTACACGCGTTCGCCCAGGCACGTCCGAGTCTAACTCCGGCCAGTGTTTCCAACGGCGGGTTCTTGACCATTTCGAGCGACCCGTTACCCAGAACGCCTCCCTCCTGGCATGCTCCATTGTCCGAAAGAAAGAAGATGACCGTGTTGTCGCGTTTGCCGATCTGGCTGAGATGACGCGTGAACTTACCGATGTTCTGATCGATGGAGTCGATGCAGCCGGCATAGGCAGCCATAATCGAATCGAGATCATCTCGCTGTTTGTCGGTGAGTGAATCCCATTTGGGCCCCAGGTGTGGTGCGGGATCGATGTCGGGATCGACCAGGCCCAGGGCCTTTTGTTTTGCAAGACGCTTTTTCATCAATGGCAGCCAGCCGGCCGTGTATTTTCCCTTGTATTTCAGGAACTCCTTGAACTTCGAGTTGAGTGGCCAGTGTGGCGCATTATAGGCCAGGTACAAGAAGAACGGTCGATCATCAACTTGCGATGCTTCGTCGATGAACTTGCATGCATAATCCGTAAACGCATCTGTCGTATAGAATCCGTCTTCGGTTTGGAAAGGGGAATTATCGAGCGTGATGCCGCGATTCCCTCCCGGCTTGAAGTAATTACATCCGCCACTCAGACAACCAAAATACCTGTCGAACCCGCGTTTCAGAGGCCAGGAGGTTTTGTGATGCATGCCGACATGCCATTTGCCTGTCATCAGCGTGTGGTATCCCGCACTGTGTAGCACTTGAGCGATCGTAACACAGTTGTCATTCAGATACCCCTGATAGACGCCTTGTATTCCGAGTGGCCGTTCTGGTGGTTCGGTAATGTGCCCGAGTCCGACCTGGTGCGGATAACGCCCTGTCAGCAAGCTTGCCCGCGTTGGGCAGCAGCGTCCCGCATTATAGAACTGCGTGAATCGAAGGCCGCCGGTGGCTAACTGGTCAATGTTCGGCGTATCGATTTCCCCACCGTAACATCCAACATCGGAGAACCCCATATCGTCAACCAGCACAATGACAATATTCGGTCGGCTCGATCCATCGGCGCGGTCAGCGGCGAGCATGGCCAGCGCGGCAACAAGCAAGCACATACTGAAACGTACATGGGTCATCGGCTTCTCCTCGTGGAATGGGGGACACTGATTTCCACTAATCCTAACCGGCACTAGTCCGGAAGGACAGGATGGGATTCTCTGTGGATACGGTACGTTGCGCTTCGCAGCAGGGGAAGGTGGTAGTCCAACAATGCCGCACAGCACCTGACCGTCTTTGGGAAACCGCACGAAAAGCGCTTCGCATTCTCTCGAATCTGGATAAGCGATGAGAAGAACCGAAAGCCAAGGCACGGTATCCAGACGCTCTCACGAGCATCTCTATCTCCGAACGCCTCCTACCGGGTACCGATTCGTGTGATTTTCTTGACGTCGACGCTGTCGGGCAGGGCCGCGACGGCCAGCGGTTTCCAGGTGTCGTATGTTCGTTGCTCAAGCGCGAGCAACTGCTGTTGGAGACGCTCGATTTCCAGGTCGGCAACCGCCGCGATGTCCGCGAACGCACCGACAATTTGCCGGTAGGCTTGTGTGCCTTTCTTTGGCATATAGCGGCGCCGGCGGATCCAATGAATCAACGCGTGGACGTTGTCGACACTCGAAGGTGGGTTGGCACACGGCGACTCGGGATGCCGCAAGTCGGCGTACGCCATGCCGCGTTGCGATTCGGGTTCAAGGGGACTGTTGATGATCGTTTCGAGCACACCCATTGGAGTTGCCCGTTCAAATACTGTGTACGCAGCCCACATGCGTGCCAGTTGGCTCGGTTCAAGTTGCTGGCCATCTCGAATTCGAGCAGCAGCTTTCGCCTGCCGGTCGAGTCGTCGAACTCGTCGATCCGTCTGGTTGCGAAGCCGCCACATCCTCCGCAATGACCGCTCCAATTGGTCGACGACCTGGGCCTTCATGCGTGCCACGGCCCATTGCCCCGCCATCACGGCTCGTACCAGTTCGGCTCGGGCCGTTGTCAGCTTGTAGTTGCCGAGTGTCTCGATGAACTGTAACTGTAACTCGGCCATTGTTTTCCAACGCTCGAATGCCTGCTGAAGCCTATCGGCCCTTGGACTGGTTCGTGTCTTCGTCGCCATGTGGCACCTCGCTGTTGTGAAG
>JAJSAJ010000666.1 GCA_024274855.1 Planctomycetota bacterium
CTCAGCGACTAAGGATTCGCCAATCAAGTAAGTGTCGCATTCTTCCGCGTACAGACCCCCATGGGCTTGTCCCATGGGTGAATCAGTCTCGCAGCTAAGCTGTCGCACTCTTCCGCGTACAGACCCCCATGGGCTTGTCCCATGGGTGAATCAGTCTCGCAGCTAAGGAGGATCGCCGCACGAACGCCCCCCAGTAAACGCGACAACAATTGATCCTCAGCGACTAAACGCGAGCCGACTCGATTCCTGTTTGATCGTGACCTTCATCTCGTCAGATTCTCCATGACCGGCAGACTTTGACTGAACGGACCCGGCGAGTCGCACAACGATAACGATAAGAGGGCGCCGTTGTGCCAAACTGAACTCTGTCATGATTGGAAGCCGAAGCAATAATGGTAACCGTTCACGGAATGTAGGCCGCCGGCTCGCTTCCAAGGGGTCAGACCCATTTTCGGCGACAAAATGTGTTCGCGTAAAGAAACGCTTTCTCCGCCGAAAATTGCGTCAGACCCCAACGGCGTGAACGGCTACCAATAATGAAACCGGCCGTTGTTGCCGGCCAATATGCCACGGCTGTTTTGAAGAGCACGGCGAGCGTCCGTTTGCCGGTGGGATTTCAAGGCAGCGGCTGGATAAAGAACAAAGCCCTCGGCTTAGCGCGTTGCCGGTTTTTGCTCGCGGAGTTGCCCCATGCGTCGCCTACTCATCCTATGTGCCCTCCTGATTCTGACTGCCTTCCATGTAACCAGAGCAGCAGATCCTCCGCAAACGAACATGGAGCTGATTGCAACCGCCCGACTAACGCGAATGCGGGGCGTGCAGCTTTGGTGGAATGCAAAGAACCGTGTGGTCGGAGCGTCTTTCAAAGGCAGAAGTGCCTCGGATCGCTCCATCCAACTTGCCAGCCAACTCCCACTACTGCGGACCCTGGTTCTGATGGCACTCGATGAGAACGCGATCACCAATCAGGGAGTCGCTTTGATAAGCCAACTGCCCCAACTGGAGCTGTTGAATATATCGGGCACACGCATTGACGCGTCAGGAATCGCTAGTCTGCAATCACTGACGACACTCCGGACATTGGTCCTGGCCGGCAACTGCGACGATCAAGCAATGCTAGTCATCGCCAAATTGACAAATCTCGAAATACTTGATCTCACTCAGACGGACGTCACCGACCAGACGATCTCGCATCTGACTGGCCTGACCAAACTGCGCGTCCTGATCCTGAACGGAACCCGGATCACCAACGCTGGTGTCGCACAGATTGCACAGCTGACCCAACTTCAAGAACTCTACCTCGGGAACACTCGAATCGATGATGCCGCCGTCGAGCATCTAAAGAAAATGAAAGACCTGGACGTACTGGTGCTACTCGATACGGGGATCACCACGGAAGGTATTCGCCAACTCCAACCCGCATTCGATGGGGGCTGCGAGATCATCCACCAGTCGGACACGGTCCGTGGTACGCGCGGCGAGAAACTCGATCTGGCCGGCTGGACAGCTGCCAGGTGACTGAGCGGTCGTGCCTGTGACCGGCAGCAGGCAAACAGGTCGCGTCTGCAGTTCCAAGTATTTTGCAGCGTCTTGGATTACGCCAAGTCCCGCTCGGCAAGCGGGACCTACACTCCGCCCGGCCTTTTCACCAGACAAAGCGTCCGTTGATTGCCGATCCCTATTCTCAGTCGCTTGAACACGGACTCGGTTTGCAATTCGTCGACGGACGTGGGCGTCCGTCGCACCAGGCTATGGGCGTGGCACACGCTTACCATTGGAGCCCGATATTGAATCCTTGCACCCACAGCGTCTGATCTCTGAACGGCACTCGCGGGCGGGCCGAGCCAATTAATGCGCCACCACTCAGTTGTGTCGTATTGACTGCCAAATCCAACTGGTCACCCGTTCGCAATACGTGTCCCAACAGCGTGAGATTGTATCCCAAGGTCAAAATACAACTGTGCGTCAACCTGCGTCGCAGCTTGATGCGCAACTCGGGAAGCATGCTGAACTGAGTCGAATGATGACGTCCCATGTTGCTCGGCAGCGCCAACAGTCCGCCCGAATAGACGGTCGGGAAGTCGCCAGGTGGGTCGACGACCGTGTAGCCTTCGACATCCACAAACCGTGACACACCACCGATCGCCAGTTTCGTCGTCAGCTCGGCCGTCCATGGTCCGCGTCGTGTCCAATACTGCAATCCCAAATCGACACCGTGGAACTCGTTCCATGTTGCAAACCGATCCCCAACGTCAATGAGAGTGCCAATTGGTACATTGCCCGCCGGATCCCTTGCCTCAAGCTGCTCTCCGATCAACAGCTCCTCCTGCAGACGCATGTAACGATAACCAACCAACCAATCGATACGTCCTTTCGGCCCTCGCCGCCACATTCTCCGCATCAACAAGCCCGTATTGATCAAGTCACTTGATGTCTCCGTGCGTATCTGGCCCGCTACAATGCCGGGAAATGCCACAAGTTGCGAGTTTTGTTGACCGGTCACGACGTCAAAGAAAGGCCTCGCAAGTATCGGAGAACCCGACGAACTGTTGAAGGAGTCTCCACTATGCTGGCCATCACCCAACCACAAAAAGTCGCCCACTAATTCTGTATCCATCCACGCGTCGAACCAATGCCCCAATCGCACACCCAGCGTAGTGCGCAACCCCGAACGAACGTGGTCATCCACGCCCTGACCGCCAAACAGAACGCGCGTTCCAGGCTCGCCCAAGACGCCGGCCTGTTCCGGCAGCGTGTTTTGCGGACTCGTTGTGACCAGCGGCGGTAAAGGATTCCCCTTGACCCACCACAACAGATACTCGGCCTCAAACCAAAGTGGACTGGTGGTGGCATACAGACGCCCTGCAAAGAGATCCCAGTCGCTCATCATCCCATTCGGCTCGCTGGGCGTCGCCCAGCTCCCCGACACGTCGGCCCTTGCCAGATCACCGTCGGTTACATCACCGTCGGTTACATCGGCCACGTCAGCACCGCTCCCGATCGCAAGCAACTCGGGCTCGCCCGCCCAACAGCACCCATAAGATGCCGACAGGCCGGCCAATTCCAAGACGATGCAACCAGCAAGCAGCACGACACTACGTCTAGTCATCCAACTCACCTTTTCTTATTCCGCATTTGGACTGTGGCCCAGCTAACGATCACGGCCGCTCAGCGACCAAACATTGGACAACAGAGCCATTTCAGATAAGCGATAAACCGAGACTGCTTCAGACCAGTCGACCAACATTCCACTGCCTAGCGCCCAGCCAAAAACGCGGACACAAATCATCCACGCCGAACTGCAGCCAGTATTTCTCGCCTGGCGTCGACCGGTCTCCGCTAGCACCTGATTTGCTAGCACTGCCATGAAGTCGTGTTGCCCATGCAAGTAGACCGGACCGTCGGCACAATACTCATCAAACTTAGAACTACTATCGACCATCCGATTGTCACAGTTATCCTGTTTCTGCGGATAAAACAGCATGCGGCAAACAGAAAGCCCATAACGCAGAAGTCTGGGCAATATAGGCAGACTCCAAGATCGCGTTGGGAGACTGCGGATTGAAGTTCACCGGTGCTGTAACGGCCCTCCGGGCCTCCGAACCCCTGGATCCCCGCCAGCAACACCGGTTGCGGCCCTTCGGCCTGCGATCCCCCGGATCCCTTGTCACCCCTCCGAGGCGCCGGGCCCGGAGGGCCCATACAGCCTTAGCCGGGGTGCGTAAGCCCCCGGAGCCGGGATCCCAGTCACCAACGTCAGGCCCGGAGGGCCGACACAAGATCAACCGGAAACAATACTGCGCGGCAAATTCAACCGACGAGTGCTGTTGATCGATTCTTCTTTGTATCACCCCTCCGGGGTTCCCCGAGCTCTCCACGCCGTTCACCGGTGCCTTACGGCACCGGCTAGGGCTGTGACGGCCCTCCGGGCCTGGAAGGCTTCCAGACCGCGCGGTGACGAACCTGCCTGTTGATGCGCCGTAGCGGATCGAGCCAAGCGGCGAATGCTGCGGGCGACTGCAATGATTGCCACGGTCCTGGCAGTTATAGCTTGCCCGAAGCAGGGTGCAGGAACGGGTCGTAACGCACGACGACAGGCCGCTTTTCCAAGGCTGGATCGACGGCGTAAAACCGATTGTTGATTCGCACGTCGAGGAAGTCGGGATCGATCGTGCTTTGCTTCTGGATTGCAAAGATGTCGGCAATGTCGTGGAAGTTGACCAGGCGTGTGAACTTGGCCCCTTCGTCATCGCGTTTCCGGGAAGCGACTTTGATTTCCGAATTTGGCTGCTTGTGGTAACTAGTCCGTAACCACAATTGAAAATAACTCTGGCAAGAACGCATTCAGCCTTTGGGACGCGACGCGTCCCAAAGGCTGAATGCTGAGCAGACCGTGACCATCCCAGAAACGCCGGCACCACTAAAACATGGCTAGAGGGCGCGAGCCAGAACGTTTCCAATTCCCCTGAGGCCGATAAAGCGATATCAGCCCCGCCGGTAAAGGTCACGCGGCGCTATTTGGTTTTCAATGCGATCGTACCGAGATCGATCTTGTCTTTGTCCTTAAGTTCATCCGGACCGGCTTTGAACTTGACCTCCGACTTTTTCGGGTCCGTGTATTTCCCCTTAAGTGAATCCCCCGTGTAACTGTGACTCATCGGGTCAAGTTTGCCCCATTCAAATGTCAGTGTGTATTCGCCTTCCGGAACTCCGTCACCTTTCTCGTACGTGTTCAATTCAAAATGACCAGTTGCATCTGTGACTGCGGCCGATATCGTGGGCGCCTCCGAGTCAACACCCTTGACATCCGTTGCGGTGATCTTCAATCCTTCGGCCGGCTTGCCATCTACCGTAATGGTACCAGCGACCGGAAAGGTTGGCTTCCTAGTGTCCTTTTCACCACAGGCGCCGCAAACCAGACAAACCATCAGAACCAAAGCCAATCGCTTCATGCCACTCACACCTTTGTCAAAATGTTCAATCGATCAATGTCCCGCCAACGCAAAAACTGTGCAAACGGCGGCCGGAGCCGCCGTTTGCCTCATTGTCAATTCAACTGCCTACTGTATCACAATCAGGGGGCCTCGAACACCTCGTGACCTCGACGCGTGATCATCGATGCGAACGGGTAGGCCGCAACCGTCTCGGACATGAATCGGACCGAGCCATCGCACATCGCGAAATGGCACCCGCCCGGATGAAACGCGTAGAATCCACGGCCTCGCAGATTCGTACAGTTGATCGCGCACGGACCATCTAACAGCAGGCTTCCATTCTTAACAGATCCTGCGATCCAATGCTCGCCGTTCAAGAAATCACCCCAGCCACCACCGTTATTGGGAGCAAAGTTAGTTTCGATCACGGTTTCGTCTGTTTCCTGATTACCATTAAAAATTTTCACTCCGCCAAGCCGTTCGCCAACAAGAAACGTATTGGACAAACCATCGCGGATCGACACGAACTCGGAGATTTCTCGTCCACCCAATCCCGCTCCGGGAGCGTTGATATACGGCTGCATGGCACCATCTCGGTGCTTGGGCGAGTTCGTGCCATACGCAAAGCCCGCATATCCACCGCGCACACCCGTCGTCGTGCAGTAATCCGAGGGTGAAGCCTCCCAGGTCAGAGTCGCTCCGCCAAACGGGACCGCACCACTATAAACCTTCTCGTCCCTGTGACTCGCGGACGGACAAATGTAGACCGACTGGAACGTTGAAATCAATGCGATGTTCTTGTCCGCAATCGGTTGACTGTGTCCAAACGCACCCGCCTGGAACAACGAAGGAACTCGACTGTCATACTGGTCAGACACGGTACTCAATTCCAGGTAGGGCAGGATTCCAACGCCCCACGTCTGAACATTCATCGTCGGCATATCAAACAACCACGACGGCGGCAACACTTTATGCGAGTCCGCATAGTTGTGGATTGCCAAAGCAATCTGTTTCAGATTGTTACTGCATTGCATACGCCGTGCCGCTTCTCGGGCGGCCTGGACGGCCGGCAATAACAGGCTGACCAGGATACCAATGATAGCAATTACCACCAGCAGTTCGACGAGTGTGAACCCTTTCGTGCGCCTGCGCGTAGAAGAAGTGACCATGAGAAGTCTCCCTTGACAATTGAGAATAAGAAGTCACGTGCCAGTTTCGAGCGTTAGAAGAGGAGCGTCTTACTACAATAGATATAGATAAGTAGACCGAATGAGCGCCTGGCGACAACGGCCCAACGGTACCAAACACCCGCCAAAGATCCCGCTCGTCAACCGTCCCTATGCTAAACCCAACGCCGAAACGTGTCAACCATGTGGCACGCTAAACCACCGCTACCCCGTCTTTTGGGTACCTTTTCTGCCACTGTGAAACGCAATTGCCAGCGCATTCCGCGTCCATGCACGAAACACCATGGCCCATTAGAAGGGTTTATCTCAGCAATTCCCGCTGGTAGGCACCACCACGCCAGCACGAGTCTCGTATTCTCCAGTTGTGTCCTCGCAGGCAGATTTCCGGTTCAGATCGCCGTCCATCACGGTAAAATCGGCAGTTTGTACAACTTGAGAATACCTAAAA
>JAJSAJ010000667.1 GCA_024274855.1 Planctomycetota bacterium
AACTGATGCGGCGGTTCTACACAAACCTGTGGCAGAAACAGATGAGCAAACTCGACGCGCTGCGGGACGCTCAGCTCTGGATGCTGCGTCATCCCGAACAACTGGAAGCCCTGGGGGTCCAGGATGCTTGCACGCGTGGTGAAGTCCCCAAGCTGAAGCCAACAACCTCGGATGCTTCCCCGCGAACCCAACGCAACCGAACCACCCCTTTTTATTGGGCCGCGTTCCAGCTGAGTGGCGATTGGAGGTAATTGACCGTTACCCCGGATCTTCTGACAAGATGACGGCCACAAACCGTGATCGAAAGCATATCGTCAGCGTCTTTGCGCCGAGAGAGCGTTTGACGAGACAAAATTGCTCGCTGCGCTGACCGCCATCTCCACCGGTGTTGAGGATGTGGAAAAACTTGGAGTGCCGGTTGATGTCGCGCACAAGCTGCTGGCTTGCTATGATGGTCTGTCAGATTCTTGATGAGGTGAGGTCATGGAATTTCTTGGAGACGACGACCTGGACGTTTCTGGTGTTGTTGCCAATTGCCGCATGAATCGAGAACGACACCTAACCGGCTCAAACGGTTATGAACGGGAAATGCGGTTCAATCCTCTCGCTCTTCTAAAAACAACTGCAGCCACGACCGGCAGGGCAAGATGGCTGGACCTGTGTTGCGGTAGCGGCGAGGCGTTGGTCGAGGCCGCTAAGATAGTCGAAGCGGAAGACTTGCAGATCGACATCGTTGGAGTGGATCTGGTTCGGTCGTTTGTCGGTGGCGAGACGGAACACCGCTGCCTGCGCCTCGTTGGAGCCTCACTGACGGACTGGCAGCCAGGTGGGCAATTCGATCTCATCACCTGCGTTCATGGCCTGCACTACATTGGTGATAAACTCGGGCTGGTTGCTCGCGCAGCGTCATGGCTGACTGAGAACGGACGGTTTGCTGCCAATCTCGATATGAACAATATCAAACTGCGAGAGCGAGAATCTGCCGGTCGTATCATTGTCGCCGAGCTTCGCCGAAACGGTTTCACCTATTCGTTCCGAACGAAATTGATTCAGTGTGATGGAAGGCAGCAAGTCAGGTTGCCGTTTACGTATCTCGGAGCCGATGACAAAGCCGGGCCAAACTACACGGGGCAAGCTGCCGTCGATTCGCACTATGAACAAGTCAGTGAGTAGGGTGTGACAAGCTCGCCGCCGAACTCTTGCCATCATCCACCTTGGCAACGGCGAGCGCCGGCACACCAGAATCCGCTCCCGCCGCCTCGACATCATCCTCTTCGGGAAGGCCAAAGTCCCCAACGTGGGCGTGCCCTTCGCGGTCAATCAGGATGTTACCCGGTTTCAAATCACGATGGACCAGAGCCTGTTGATGGGCAAAACCAATGGCCTGGGTAATCTCGATCATCAGCCGAACGATCCGCTCAACAGGCGGCTTGTTCGCTTGGGTCCAATGCTGAAGATCCTGTCCGTCCACTAGGACTCGGAGAACAGAACATCACTTACAGAACTTCGGTAGAATCGGTACGCAAAAACATAAGGCCATGCAAAAAGACACCAGATGCATAATGCGATGACATATTCCGTCGATCTACTTTGGACAAAGGCCAATCCGGTGGACCCAAGAACAGTAATGCACGAGGAAGTACACTCTGCAACAACCAGAAGAGGATACAGGGTCAACAAGACATTGCGGCTTTGATCGTTTAGCTGTGCCACCCGCAATGAGAGTATGGCGGTTATGCACCGGCCGGTGACACAGAAAAGCCATATTGCAATCACCGGGGCCGCAGGTAGTTCAGTTAGGACAATGAAATACTGCCTCAAACGTGAGAGGAGGTCGCCATTGAACGCACGTACGAGCGTCCAACCAGCGTGACTTATGCCACTGACATTCATGAAGACTAGGAACGCCAAAAAGGTGTAATGGCACAATTTGGTCCTGGTGGGAATACTGCGACGGACCGCAAGAGCCCGTTTCGCTACTCTGAGTATCACCCAGATGGCGCTGACATGTAGGATGAGGAACCCGACCATCATCAATCTCCGAATTCATCAGACTCTTCGAGGTACTTCCCGAGGATCCCAAGGGGTGTTATGGAGGGGCTTGGATCAAAAAAAGTCATATATATTTTGCCCTATGTATATTGTCCAACCAGGATAGGCGATTGTAGCTGCCATTCCGCCAGACACGGCTAAGTATGGAACGGTGATTACCGAAGCGGCCGCGCCTTCAAAAAGAGCGGTTCCAAGAGTCACTGGAACTGGCTCTATTCCGACTACAGGAATGTTCGAGGCAACTACGATCGAAGACAATTCCGGCAAGGCAGCAATGCCAATGATTGCGGCAACGGTTCCACCTGTCAATGCTGCCGCATGATCTCGTTGTGCTTGTGTGCTTGGATTGTACGCTTCAACCGTGTAACCGATCCCTCCGA
>JAJSAJ010000668.1 GCA_024274855.1 Planctomycetota bacterium
TCATCCGGCTCGTCACAGCCGCCGATCACCGACAGGATCAGTAGGACTGCCAGAAGAGCGATTGCGTGGATGTGCTTCATCAGCATGGGACCTCCATAGAGTGAGAAGACGCTGGATAACGTGTTGCAGGGCGCGGCGCAGTCGGATCTCTCGACACAGGACAGCGATGGCCAACAGCAAAGCAAATGACAGCGCGCACAACAGAGTTACATACATGGGCAGGACCTCCCTGGGGCACAAGGCAAGGAACAAGACGCAAAAGAAAACGCCCTGACTTCGGGCCCGGAAAGGACCTGATTTCAGAGCGAAATGGGGCGGAATGCGAGATCAGAAAACGTAAGCCGCCCGCGTTCATGTATCTTGACGCAAATTGGTCCGTTATTTAGCAAATGTGGGGCAGGCGGATCCTCGGGGAGAAACACATACAGAAGGGGGCCACACAAGGGCGTTGGATTCTGTCTGGTGAGATCGGGATGGGTAGGATGATGGGCAGGGTTTGGGCTAAACACACTGAACCGGCGCAAACGTGGACCGGTTGCCGAGCACGATTGTGGCGCAAGACAAACTCGTTGGTGGTCACACGCAGACGGAAGTCTGGCTGCAATATCGTCAGCGCGTTAGAATGGCCGTTTGAGCACACATGTGTTTTCTGGAACGACGCACAACGATCCAACAGCTGTCCTACTGAGACCAGCACGAGATGCGCCGGCGTTGTCGGTACATTTCGGGCCGTCGCTTGGGACGATTGCGTCTTCGGAAATGAAGGCTTCCAAGCCAGACGTTGTAGCAAGCGTCAATAAATCATGCACGTTATTCAGGGAGGAACAAGACGATGAGACAGGCCGTTGAAATCGCGGTATCCGGGATGATTCTTCTTGTCGGAGGTCTCGTGTTCGGATTCGGTGGAACCCTTATCAGAATGATTGCCACCTTCAACAGCGGCGCTGAATCCGGCACAGCTTCGCCAGACCAAGTGACGCATGGGATACTCAGTCCTCTGCTCAGCATGGTCGTCGGCATTCCTATCTCGATGTTCGGGCTCTGTCTGGTAGTCAGTGGGGCAATTGCTTACGTTGTTGCCCGGGAACTGCATCAGTACGAAACGGCTCGGGAACGTGTTTAGCGACTTCAGTTATGGGCTGCAGGCACGGGCAAACTAATAGACGCTCTGCAGACGCTTTCACGCACCTAAGGTTTCGTTTGGAATCGTCGGAGCGACTGTCTACGGGCGGACAGCCCGGCCACCGCCAGGACCGGAAGCATGGAAGGAAAATCACACCAGCCACCGTTTGGCATCATTACCAGAGCCATTGCTATCTGGCTGGTCCTAATCTGCGCTGAGATTCTGCACGGCATTGGACGAGCCGTCTTCCTCGTGCCTTACGTGGGTGAAATTCGATCCAACCAAATCGGCGTTTTCATCGGCTCAGTCATTATCTTTGTCATCACCATGGTCTTTGTGCGATGGATCGGTGCGACTCGCCCCGCTCAACTGCTGATGGTCGGCTGTCTGTGGCTTGGATTGACGCTGGCGTTCGAGATCCTGTTTGGGCGGTTTGTTATGGACCTGTCGTGGGACCGGTTGGCGGCCGACTACAACATGCTGGAGGGCGGTTTGCTACCGTTCGGCCTGTTGGTGCTGCTGTTGTCGCCGTTGGTCGCCGGGAAGGTACGGGGATCGCCTGTCCACAGGATCGACAAACAATGAGCAAACAGTCCAAACAAATTGCAATCGGCCTGGGTTTCTTGACCGTGGCGGTCGTGGGAGCTTTGACAATGATGAGTGTTTTCTCCGGTAAACCAACGAATCTGGGCGTGACCAATGGTCGGTTGGGCGATTGTCCGAGTTCTCCGAACTGTGTGTCCACCCAGGCGGACGATGCAGACCATCGAATGGAGCCGATCCCGTTTACCAGATCTGCCGACCAGGCAATGCAGCGTATCAAAGACCTGGTTACTGAAATGCCTCGCACGAAGATCGTGACCATGGAGCCCAACTACCTTCACGTTGAGTTTCGGTCAGCCCTGTTCCGATTTGTCGATGATGTAGAGTTTCTGATCGATCCAGATGAGCAGGTCATTCATTTTCGGTCTGCGTCCCGTGTGGGTTACTCGGACTTCGGCATGAATCGACGTCGGATGGAGCAGATTCAGCAAGCGTTCAGCGAGTGAAACATGGGACAAATGTGGCGGGCTTCGACGTGATGGGGTTCAAGCCATCATAACATGAGTTGGGGAAATGGCGCAGCGAGCAGTGTCACTGTCCTTGTCCTCCGCCATTTCGTGAGTTCAAGTAAACGGTCACTCACCGGCGAACAGACTTTACGATCATGAACACCGTACCGACAACACAGCCGAGACCAACGGCGGCGTAACCGACCCGAAACGCCAAAAACATTCTAGGATTGTCGGTCGGCTCAAATGTCGCCATAAAACCAAATGTGCAAAATGCCCCTACGGCCAGCAACATCATCAATCCGATCAACGTCATGAAAAGTCTCACGATAAACGCTTTCTGATTGCAGGTCACTGGCCAACCGGCTCCGAATCTGCCTACATCCCCGAATGGCCGCTGATTTGTTCATAGTGCGAATCGACGGCAGCTTGCCCCGTGTAGTTTGGCCCGGCTTTGTCATCGGCCCCGAGATACGTAAACGGCAACCTGGCTTGCTGCCTTCCATCACACTGAATCAATTTCGTTCGGAACGAATAGGTGAAACCGTTTCGGCGAAGCTCGGCGGCGATGATACGACCGGCAGATTGTCGCTCTCGCAGTTTGATATTGTTCATATCGAGATTGGCAGCAAACCGTCCGTTCTCAGTCAGCCATGACGCTGCGCGAGCAAGCAACCCGAGTTTATCACCAATGTAGTGCAGGCCATGAATGCAGGTGATGAGATCGCATTGTCCACTTGGCCGCCAGTCCGTCAGTGAGGCTTCAACGAGGCGCAGGCAGCAGTGTTCTGCCTCGCCACCGACAAACGACCGAACCAGATCCACTCCAACGATGTCGATCTGCAAGTCTTCCGCTTCGACTATCTTAGCGGCCTCTACCAACGCCTCGCCGCTACCGCAACACAGGTCCAGCCATCTTGCCCTGCCGGTCGTGGCTGCAGTTGTTTTTAGAAGAGCGAGAGGATTGAACCGCATTTCCCGTTCATAACCGTTTGAGCCGGTTAGGTGTCGTTCTCGGTTCATGCGGCAATTGGCAACAACACCAGAAACGTCCAGGTCGTCGTCTCCAAGAAATTCCATGACCCCACCTCATCAAGAATCTGACAGACCATCATAGCAAGCCAGCAGCTTGTGCGCGACATCAACCGGCACTCCAAGTTTTTCCATATCCTCAACACCGGTGGAGATGGCGATTAGCGCAGCGAGCAATTTCGTCTCTTCTTCGTCTGGCAGCAATTCTTCGTCAAGATGCTTCTCGTGGTACGCGATCCAAGCTGCCGTGATGCTGCATCACACCGCAACCTCGTCCTCGGGTTCCATGTCCCGCATAAAGCCGATCTCGAACTGCTCCCGCGTAGTGTCGAGGTATGGCCCAACGACATCGTAGACCGCCCGAACATGTTCGAGCAGTTCCTCTGGCAACGATTCGTTGTGAATTGGCTCCGGCTTCAATTTGCTAGGGTCGATGAATCCTGGATCTGGTGTGCTCATGAGATGGCCCCATTATTCCGTAATTGACTCACAGTTCCCTGAAAATGGTACCATCATTGAACTGAGCGTCTACACTGACATCGATCAATAGATTATCCGTATTGCCGGTGAATCGCAAGATGACAACAATGGTAACCAGATTCACCGAACCTGCATGGAAGAGTGACTTGACGTTGGAACGAGTCGAAAATGACAAACATGAACGAGGCAACAGCAAGCTCTTCGGCGGATACGTGGTTCGTCTACATGCTCCAATGCGGTGACGGCTCGCTGTACACCGGCATCACCAAAGACGTGAGCCGAAGATGCGAGCAGCACAATGTCGGGACTGCATCACGCTACACCCGCAGTCGTCTTCCGGTCAGTGTGGTGTATCAGGAATTCCAAGCTACTCAAAGTCTGGCATTGAAACGTGAAGTGGCGATCAAGGCGATGTCACGGCAGGCGAAGGAAGCACTGATTCTAGCAACCAAAGATAGCCGATGAAAATCGTCACGTACAACATGCAGAACAACTCGAAGAGCAAAGGCAACTGGGCGGCGATCCTGGAACAAGAAGCTCCCGACATTGTGCTGGCCCAAGAGTCGCCGCCTCCTGACGAATACCAGCGTAAGCGCCCGGTAAACTCGGACACATAGGAACCCATGATCGCTCCAGACGATCAGCACTCGGCAAAAACGCCCATGTGGTCCGTTGCCCGATAAGGTGGCGCAGTTGGTGGTGTTTCAGGAATTGATTGACAGCCTTCGCGCGAGCTAACCCACGCTGCAGCCAAAGCTGTTAAACTCCATTTCCAAAACAGCACTTAAGTTGCAATCGTCGAATTGCCCGTCAACGCTGCCTGTCGTATGCTGTATGTGTTTCTTGGCCAATCACGGGCAAGATCGATGTGACGAAGGAGGCGAGCTGATGGACCAGCAGGCACTTGCAACATTGCTGACGGAGCTTCGCTCTCATTCGCACGAGACGGAATGGATCGAGTTCAAGCGAAACCACGCCGATCCCCAGAAGATCGGTGAGTATCTGTCGGCGTTGTCCAACTCGGCGGGAGCATTTTCGTCCGACAGTACCCACGCCGATTGGAGATCGACAGTCCCGGTGGCCTGCCGTTGGGTATAACGGTTGAGAATATTTTGGATCGCCAGAATCCACGCAACCGTCGAATCGCCGAAATTCTAACGCGTTGTGGCTTGGTCGAACGTTCTGGTCAAGGGATGAACCTGATTTACGAGGAACTCATCAAACAGAGCAAGCCAACACCTGAGTTCTCTCGAACCGACCAATATCAAGTTGGGCTCACGCTGCATGGCACTGTACAAGACCCGGCATTTGTCCGTTTCGTTGAAAAAGTGTCGAAAGAGACGACAGCCTTCTTCAGTACGCATGATTGGATGGTGATGGCCGCAGCCAACCGTGGTGAGAAGCTCCCCAGGGGTGGTGAGAGCCGAGTTGCTCGGCTAGTTGACTTGGGGATCATTGAACGCGGCAGAGGCCGCACGTACATGCTGTCCAGAAGGTTCTACGAGTTCGTTGGCAAGACAGGAGCCTACACCCGCAAAAAGGGCTTGGATCGGGAACACAATCTGGCTTTACTGCTCAAGCACATTGAGGAGAGCAAGGCCGTTGGTTCAAAGCTGGAAGAGCTTTGTCAGGTGCTTCCGCCCTTGCCCAAGACTCATGTTCAATCGCTGCTGCAAACGCTCAAACGTCGGGGCTTGGCCCATCCGGTTGGGCAGAGGCGAGCGGGCGTCTGGTATCCGGGGCCTGCCCCGGACGAGGCGATAGAAACGAGTAACAATAATAACGCATAATAACGCATAATGACGCAAAAACGACGCATACTAACTATAGTCCGGTCGTTGGAAGTACCGTATTAGTAGTTACTTCCAGAGAATCGAGTTGGCCCCAGTTCTCCCAAAATGACGCAAACCAGCGCAATCAAGCTCTAACGTGCTTTACGGGAGTCCTGATTGCAGGCGTAAGTAGCTTGTGGATAACCATTTACGGCTAGAGTACATTTGTCGCATTGTACTAAAAGCGACTCAAAAACGTGTTCTAAACCGCACCGGAGCATAACGGAGCGATGCCCCGTCGCTGGAGTCCGAAGACCGTGACGCGGCAAGAATTGAGAGAACGTGCCATGCCAGTCGATCACACTGAAAAAGGCTTTGAACAGGCCATCGAGGACGACCCTGAACTGGATCGGAAAAAGGCCACTCGAGCTATCGCCCGCTTCGTCAGTCTGCACCAGCACCACCTTGCCCAGAAGACCGAGGTGATGCAGGCGGTGTTGTCCCGGATGGAACGGAACGAGAATATTTCGAACCAATTCATGTCGAATGAACAGCTTCGGGCGTTGGCCCTTGAACTGGTGATGCAGCAAGTATACGAGCATTTCCGAGAAGGGGAATCGCCCGCCGCGTGAGGGATGAAGCCCCGTAAATTGTTTACTGACAACCGCATGCTCAAACAACTCAAGATTGCGGACATCAACCGCTTGGAAGCAGCAGGCTGCGGAAACAGTACGGCAGAACAGGCCAATCGGTCATGAAACTAACCCCACTCCAAATCCAATCCGCCCACCACCATCTCCGAGCTGCAGATCCGGTGATGAAGGCGATGATCGACGCTGTGGGGCCGTACACACTTCGGTTCGAGCGGGACCGATTCGCAATGCTCGTGCGGTCCATCGTATCCCAGCAGATTTCGACCATTGCCGCGCGTGCGATTCGCAAGAGGCTGATGGACTTGGTCGGACCCGACGGGCTGACAGCGGGGAACTTGGCGCGGTTCAACACGAACGAATTGCGGTCAGTTGGCTTGTCGTCGCAGAAGGCGTCCTACGTGGCTGACTTGGCAGCCA
>JAJSAJ010000669.1 GCA_024274855.1 Planctomycetota bacterium
CGGAAGTTGGTTAGAATGGGAGAGACTTGGCACTCCTGTCTGCGAATCGACATCCGTGGTGCGAAAGGGAAAAGGTACGATGATGGCACACATAACACGACGTGGTTTCATGCAATCGGCGATCGCGGGCGGAGTTGCGGCGGTGAGCTGCCGGTCAGCCGAGGCCATGGAAAGCGAGAGAGTCCGGAATCGTTTCTGGATCTGGACGCATTATCCGGGTGTCTATGACGGGATGTTTGGCTTGCCCCGTAATTCACGGATCACGCCGGTCGCCGCCGCTAAGTACCTGGGCACGCCGAACATCATGTTCATCCATGCAAATGGAAAACCGACCCCTCCACTCGACCGCTATGCGGCCGCTTTTCGAGATGTCAAGAACCTGCAATGGTCGATCGTCGGCAGCGCCGGGAAAACGTCCGATCAGCAACGGGAGCAGGTTTTGAAGTTGGCGGCGAAGATGCCCAATATCACGGGGCTCTATATGGACGACTTCTTCAACTTCGCCCGCCAGGGCAAGGAGGCGTCGATGACGGTCGATCAGGTCAAGGCAATTCGGGATCGGATGGTTGTCCGTGGTCGCCAGCTTCAACTGGGTGTTGTCGTCTATGTGAAGGACAAGTTCGACCAGCGCATGCTTCCGTACCTCGAGCTGTGTGACACGATTTCGCTCTGGTTCTGGGCGTCTAAGGAACTGGACGAATTGGATGCGAGTTTCGCGAAATTACGCGAAGTCGCTCCGGGAAAGCGACTGCAGATGGGCTGCTACATGTGGGACTATGGCGCCCGGAAGCCGATGCCATTGGAGCGGATGCAGCAGCAATGCGAGCAGGGTCTGAAATGGCTGAGGGAAAAACAAATCGCCGACATGATTTTCTGCGGCGCGCACCTTTGTGACCAGGGACTGGAGGCGGTCGATTGGACGCGGCGGTGGATTGCTCGAGTTGGCAACCAGATGCTGGAAGATTAGGCTTTGTCTCACAACGGGAGGCGATGCTTCAGCCGAGCTGTTCTGGCCAACAAAACAAGAGGCTCAGCAGGAGCTTCGCCCTCCCGAAAACACGGCTTCTCCAGGGTTTGAGACAAAGCCTGGTTCGTTACGCTCGGAGCCTTCCCCTGACATGTACGAGGCAGCCAATGCTCAGGCACTTCGTGATTTCACCGGCGTTGATGTTGTTGAGCTTGCCGCTCGGTGGGGCCGCCCGTGACTTTCCCGATATCCTTACTGTTGCCCCGGACCTCAGTACACCGGTGATGGAGGCGGACCGGTCACCATCGGCGGGCCGGCGAGTCCGTATGGTTGCCGTCGGCTACGAAGGTACGACCGTTCATCACAGCCTGTATCTGCCGACGGATTGGAGGCAAGGAAGGAAGTACCCGGTGATTGTGGAGTACGCCGGCAATGGACCGTATCGGAACAAGATAGGTGATACGTGCAGTGGTCGAGTTGAAGATTGCAACTTGGGATATGGGATCAGTGGTGGGAAGAAGTTCATCTGGGTCTGCCTGCCATTTATCAGCAAGGACCATAAGCGAAACCAGTTGCAATGGTGGGGTGATATTGATGCGACAGTCGAGTATTGCAAAGCGGTTGTCGCTCAAGTGTACAGGGACTTTGGAGGCGACCCGCGGGCCGTTTTCCTGGCCGGGTTTTCTCGCGGGGCGATCGCCTGCAATTTTATTGGTCTTCACGATGATGAAATCGCGAGTATCTGGAGGGGATTTATCTGCCACAGCCACTATGACGGTGTAAGAAAATGGGGCTACTCCGGTAGCGACAGGGTCTCTGCCGCGGTGCGACTCAAGAGACTGGGGGACCGGCCTCAGTTCATCAGTCACGAGCGTTCTGTGTAGGAAACCCGCAAGTATCTGGCGACGGTGTGCCCACAAGGCAGTTTTACTTTCCAGACACTCGCTTTTGGTAATCACACGGATGTGTGGGTGCTCCGGGATACGCCGTCAAGACGCGCCGTACGCCGGTGGCTGACCGATATAGTGCGGAACGCGTCGTCAAACGCGAAAGGCCTTCCCAGGGTCCAGGGAGGCCACCTTCCAGATCGACAGCAACGATCCACTCATTGAGCAGAGCAGCAGCGTGCCAAGAGTCCCAAGCATCAGATTGCGCGAAATGACCAGTGAGACAGTTGTCTGTTGCAACGCCAGAGTAACTGGCCATAAACACGCGACTGCCATGGTCACGCCGAGTGAGAAGACGATCAATACTTGAACGATCAGAACGAAAACAAGTTCCAGCGACGATGCTCCGAGAGCTTTCATGCAGGCGTACACAGGGAGTTTCTGGATCGTCGAGATGTAAAGAGTGAGCGTCACCATAATGAACCCGACCAGTCCGGCAAGCACTGAAGGCATCAGGAGGACCGGACCGATTCCCGCTCTCGTTTCCCAGTATTGCGTGCATTCATCGTGAAAGTCGCGAGCTGTTAGAACGTCATGTTCGGGAATGGCTTGTTGGAGGTCAGCAACAACCTTTTGCACATTGGTGCCCTTCCTGCATCTGCACACGATATATGTTGTTTCGGATGGTGAGAGTTTCAGAAAAGCCCTTGCGTTTTCCAGATCGGTGAGCAGAAAGACTGCTCCGGTAAAAAGATGAACATCTTCGACGAACCCAACGACTTCAGCATGCCGCCCGTTCAACTCCAAACCATCCACGTGGGTCTGGCCAATTCCGGATTTGTCGCGGTCCTTCTTGCCCAATAGCACGTGACCATCGGGCCGTAGCCGCCGCCCAAGATCATGTCGGTGCGTGCGAAGATTGATTTGGATGCCGGTGTCAAACTCGACGCCGAGGATCTGTCCACCATCTTTGCCTCCGGACTTCGGTACACGCGTTTGTACATATCCCCAAACGAGCCGTGCCGCGGCTTCAACATCCGCCGCTTCGCGAATCTTCCAATACGCCAGATCATCAATGTGGGTCCAGCCGTCAAACAAGGGTTGGCCTTTCGGCCGTATCCAGATATCCGCCTCGATAGAATCGAAGATCACTGAAATATCCTGCCGGTAGCCGTAATAGAATCCCCACTGAATCAAGACGAGGAATGTGGCAAACGTCACTCCGGCAACGGCCCCTGCGAGCTTTGCTTTCCCGTGCAGAATCAGATGGAGGGCTGTCCTGAGTAGCATGATAAATGCGCAATTAAAAACGATAGCGTCTGGTTGCTTGTTGGCACCTGAGAACAAGTGCTTGACAGAACATGTTTAAGGGGGCAGGCCCTGAACTGAGTTCTCGTCATACGTCAGGAGCTTCGATGCAGTATCCGTTGTGTTTGGTGCGATGAAGGCTGTAACTCTTTGTCCTGGATACAAAGGAATTGAAGACTCGCTGATTTCACAGAGAACGCTGAGCGTGCGCGTATCCAGCCTCGCACTTGTGTCAGGGGTAAACAGCCGTTTCGGGCCGAACTGAGGGAGCACCGTCTTGATCAGTAGCGGGCCCGCATCGCCGGAAATACCGCGGACTGAAAACTGTCCCCTTTCCAATTCCTTAAGGCGAAGGACGTCAGCTTCATCAATCTCCAGACGGATTCTCAAGCCACTTGTGTTGATAAGGCGAAGGATCGGCGTGATCTGATCGATTGAAACCGTGTCACCTTGGTGAAGGTATAACGTGGCAACAACGCCACCACACGGTGCCCGTACCGTACGGTATTCATAGTTGACCTCGGCCATTCTTGCATGTGCTTCCGCCTCGGCAACTTTGGCTCGAAATAGATCGACCTCTTCCGGCAAAGGACCACGACAGAGTGCTTCGTAGTGCTTTTTAAAGCTGCCGGCTTTCTTGCGTAGATGTTCGACCTGTTTTCTCACTTCGTCTAAACTGTCCAGACTCGTTGCGTTTTCTTCGTAAAGCTTTTCAATGCGGTCTCGACGCGACAATTCGTAGCTCAGCAGAACCGTTGTCGATTCCAGATCCAGCAGAGCCTCCTGCTTCTCCTCATTGCCGGTTCCCGCTTGGATATGTCTAAGGGCTGCCTTTGCTCGTCCCAAAACTGCATTCGCAATATCGACATCTGCTTTAATGCGTGCAGCGTCGACTACAGCCAACACTTGTCCCTGCTTGACCACCTCGCCTTCGCGGATGCGAACGTCCGCAAGTTCGCCCGCGATCTGCGCGCACACGTCAACCTCACCGGCAATTGCCTCGACAATTCCAGTGCATACGATTCGTTCCGTACCAGGCGTCGCATGGGCCAGCGCGAACCGCCGGTCTGGAGGCGTCGACCGTATTAACATCGGTGCTAGAGAATAGGCGATACCTCCGAGAACAGACGCCGACAGCAGTGCAACTACGAGGCCTTTACGCATGACAGACACCGTTCTGAAGTCGAAGTTGGCGGTCCGCGATACAACTTAGACGCGGATCGTGAGTGGCCAGGACAACGGCTGGATTGTATTGGCGGACGGCTTGCCGCAGGAGTTCCATCACAACCTCCGCCGAATGTGAGTCCAGTTGTGACGTTGGTTCGTCGGCAAGAAGTAGATCCGGCTCACCTACTAGCCCTCTTGCGATTGCCACACGCTGTTTCTCACCGCCACTCAAGTCTCGCGGCAGTTTCCTGGCCTTGGACAAAATCCCCAGTCGCTCAAGCATTTCCAGGATCCGTTTCCGATCGATCGGATGCCTCCGTAACCGCAATCCCAGGGCGACATTGTCGTACACCGACAGTGCATCGACAAGGTGAAAACTCTGAAAGACAAATCCAATATGATTTCGTCGCATTTCCAGTCGCAGTCGCTCCGAAGCGCGGCTGACATCGTTCCCAGCGATTTGGACGCTTCCTCGGGTGGCACGGATCATACACCCGGCAATCTGGAGCACCGTTGTCTTGCCGGATCCCGAGGGCCCCATGATCATTGCGATTTCACCACGCTGTACGGTTAATGACAATCCCTTCAGCACGTGCAGCACGCCCGCCGGCTCGCGAAATTCCTTATGGAGTTCAGACATGCGCAAAACATCGTGACGTTGGCTGTTGGTCATGTGCGAAACGCCTCGCCCGGCTCGGTCGTAACCAGCGCATGTAGCGATAAAAGCGATCCAATCAGCGAGCATGCGAGCATGC
>JAJSAJ010000670.1 GCA_024274855.1 Planctomycetota bacterium
GCCCGGATCGCTCGAAACGTGTCGGTCCGTAAAGACCAATGCAGGACGTTCCCACCGCCGTGGCCAGATGCAACGGTCCAGTGTCCGAGGCAATGACGATGCGAGCTCGCCGGAGCAACGCAGCAAGCTCCAAGACCGTTAACGCGGGTGACCGCAGTGCGTAACCGCCGGAACGGGCCAGAATCTGCTCGGCCCACGCGGCCTCCTGATCGCCCGACCACGTGATGACGGTCGGCAGATTGTGTGTCTCTCCCAAGAACCGGGCAACACGTCCGAATCGTTCCGGCATCCAACGCTTCGACTGCCACGTGGCGCCAGTATTGATCACCGCAAATCCATAACCAAAATGAGCATCTTGCAAGAACCGTTCCACACGAGCTTCGGACGCTCGGTCGCTCGGAAAATCAAATCGAATTGTCGAATCGACAATTCCAAGTGGAGCCAGCAAACGAAGCGACGCGTCAACAAGGTGCGTCCCGTCGCGTGGCACGTGTTCCGTGCTCAACCATGGAGCAAGCTCACGGCCCTGAGGCCGGGCGAAACCGATCCGTCGCGGCGCACCACTCATCCAACCCAACATCGCACTTTTGGTGAGACTCTGCGCGTCCAAAACATAGTCGAAATGCAATTCGCGCAATCGAGTCCGCAAAGCACCGACCGTGCGCCCAGATCTCAGCCAACCCTTCGGAACGACAATGACCTGATCGACCGCTGGGTGAGCCTCAAGAAGGCTGGCCGATAGTGGCTCGACTGTCCAGGCCACGAAGGCGTTGGTAAAGTGATCACGCAACGCACAGACCATCGGTAACGTCAGAATGCAATCGCCCAAAGCACTCAGACGTGTAATCAAAATACGCGGTTCTCGCCGGGTATCATCCATGTCGGTGTCTCCGTAACGCCTCGCCTGCACGCTCGTCCGCCGGTAAGGCCGAACCGGCCACGTACGTGCATGCCGAGACGCCAGCTGCATCCATGCTGCTGAAGTCCTTAATCAAGATCCAAGAAGGTCAACTCCTCGTTCTCATTTCTTGGCTGACGCGGGTTGTCCGTCCGCCTGTGGCTTGTCCGATTTCTTTTCGTTCGGTTTCGGTGCTTCGACCGGTTTGGCCGGTTTGGTCGGCGCGGGCACTACCTGGGTGATCGGCTTGGCGTCAACGACCGGGGCGCCCGGTTTTTCCGGAGGTGGAGACACCGGGATCAACACCTTTGATCCACTCTCCGGTTTCGCGTAACCGGCTTGCTGTACCTCTGAGTTCGCATTCGCCTCCTGCGAGTGGATGAAGATAACTTCACGGTTGTACATGGTTAGAGGATCAGCCGGCCCCTCCTTTTCGTTTTCACCAAGCAACGGTATGTCCAGCTCTTCGCCCGCAAACCGAGTGCGATCGAATATCGTGCCGCTCTGGAATGGACCGGCACCAAACAGCCACGTGTTTTTGGACGTGCTGCGAGCCTGCGTTACGCCGGACTGCCAGACCGGCATGCGCGTCTTGCGATTGTATGCAAAAACGGCGATTTTGGCTGCGGCAAGTTCGTCCATTCGTTTTGCCACCGAAATCTCGGGAATTGCTGGAATAGGCGGTGAGTTAGGAAGAAGCGACGCCGCACTGCTAAGCGCCGCACTCGCTGGAATCCCATAGACCACGTCGTGTGAGTCTGTTCCTAACGCTCCGACACGAACTTCACAAATATAATCCGCCTTGTCCATTTCATCTTCCAATAGACAACTGGCAGCAACCATCTGCTGCCGCAACGAACTGATGATGTAGTCCGCGTTCACAAACCCTTAGCTCTTTACTGTCTTCAGGTAACGCGTGTCCAAAAAGACACTCTTACCCGCAAGTCTGCGAAAATTGATGTTCGCCACCGCGCGATCAACAGCATTCCAGACCAGAATCTGCTCCGTTGCTCGCTGTGATTTCGTCGTACCGCACCCGACAACAGCTGCGGTCACCAAGCTGATGGCTACTATTTGCAACGTCTTTGTGTACATGGGTTGGGATCACCGGCCAGTCAAAACAAGATGCTCAGTCAATGTTCGGTTGCGAAGTATAGCGAAAAACGTCCCATCGATGAACGTGGATTTGTCTGTAAATACGTAACAATAGTGTCAAAGTGCGAAGCTTGAGGCAGCTAGGGAAAGCTGTGTGAGTACGTAATTCGTGAGTGACTTGTTGATCGTCACCGATCCCCGATTTCTTTCGGCCGTATCCCACCCGACCGAGGATGTGCGACCCTCGCCCGCGTAGTGGCCCCGCCAAGTTCGAGCACTTGCATGGTGCCGGGGTTGCGCTCCAACGACGTTTTTCGCGCAATTTGGCCTCTGCTGTGATGTGCTGCCCCTTGTTTTTGCGATTCATTAGCTGGACAGCGCCATTTTGGTGTCTCATTGTAACCCGAAGCGTAAGCGAGAAAAATCGCCGTAACCCACTGCCTCGCTTACGCTTCGGGTTACCATTCCTAGGGTATTCCTGGCTAAGTGACGCTGTCTAATTAGGTGGGAGACTGATTGACGGTACCAAGATCGGCTTGCCATGGCATGCGGAGGCATGTTGTCCGTCGCTAGCCGCACAATCGTCCCTGATGCTGGGGTGTCACGGATCGTGTGGTTCGATCCACCTCAGAGGTTTGCCGTAACACCAATGCCTGATCACGATTCTGGATACAAGTGGCTCTTCTCGGATAAGCGTCTGGTTGCTGACTTGATCGGCGGGTTCGTCAATGAGTCCTGGATTGCCCAACTCGATCTGGAGACGCTTGAGCGGATCGACGGCAGTTTTGTCAGCGACGAGTTCAAGCAGCGTGAAAACGACGTCATTTGGCGAGTTCGGTTTCGGGGACGCTGGGTTTATGTCTATCTGCTGATCGAGTTTCAGTCGGGAGTAAGTCGGTTCATGGCGCTGCGGCTGATGGTCTATGTCGGGCTGCTTTACCAGCGGCTGCTCGATGAAGGGCAGATTGCGCGCACAGATCTTTTGCCACCGGTATTGCCGATCGTGCAGTATAATGGTAAGCGGCATTGGTCGGCGCCATTGGATGTGGCCGATCTGATCACTGAAGGTCCGGAAGACCTGGCGCGTTATCGGCCTCGAATGCGGTACTTCTTACTGGAAGAGCGCGCACAGGAGGAGACGCACCTTGCGGGGATGGAGAACTTGGCCGCGTTAGTATTTCGATTCGAGAAGTGTCGAACACGGGATGATTTTGAGCAGGTGGTACATGCTCTGGGACGCTGGGGCAGGGCTTCGGAGCACCGGGAGTCGGTCAAGCGGCTCGTACGGTGGATTGACGGAATTCTGTGGCAGGACCGAGTACCAGACGAGCCGGTTTTGGACTTGGACGATATACGGGAGTGCGAAACGATGCTGAAAGAACAAGTGAAGCAGTGGGAGCAGGCAGCCATTCAGAAGGGGATCGAGCAAGGCAAAGCGGAAGGCAA
>JAJSAJ010000671.1 GCA_024274855.1 Planctomycetota bacterium
ACTGACTTCGCTTGGTGAACTGGTCAGTACGACAACGCATGAGTTCAACAACGTTCTGATGACCATCATGAACTATGCGAAAATGGGGCTCCGTTGCCGTGATGATGCCACACGAGACAAAGCGCTGACCAAGATTCTGGCAGGCAGCGAGAAGGCCGCTCGGATTACGAATTCGATTCTCGGTCTGGCCCGCAACCGTTCTGACGGATTCGAATCGACGGATCTGAGTAAGTTGATTGACGATGCCATGGTGTTGCTCGAACGTGAGATGAACAAGTATCGAATCAAAGTGGAAATCGTGGTCGGCGACGTTCCCGAAGTGATGGTTAATGCAAACCAGATCCAGCAAGTACTTCTGAACTTGCTGATCAATGCGCGACAGGCCATGCCGCGTGGCGGCCGAGTATTGATCAAGCTCGAACATGATCCGTCGGACGATATGGTCGCGATGATCATTCGAGACAGTGGCAATGGCATCCCCCCCGAGAAACTCCGCCGTATCTTCGATCCGTTTTTCAGCACCAAGAAAGGGCCGGACGAAACCGGCAAAGGCGGAACCGGACTGGGCCTTGCATCCTGTCACCACATCATCGAATCCCACCATGGACGCATTCGCGTCCAAAGCACCGTGGGTAAGGGAACCGCGTTTACGGTCCGGTTACCGGTCGCCAAAAAATCGACCGCCCCGATCGCCAATGTCACGCTAGGCATACCAACCCAAACGCCGGCCGTTGCACCTCGCCACGCCGATCCCTGATGCAGATTGCGAGTGACGTGTTGAGAGGGCCGCCGAGTCTCGTGCATGTGCGGCGAAATTGGCTGGCGGTTGTGGTCGTGGGAGGGCGCAGCTCCTGCTGAGCCGGGACGTCCCGGAGGTCACGCGGCGACAATAGGAAGCGTAGAAGCGATTCCCTGGCCCACGGGGCTTCTCGCCGCGCGTCTCGCCATCCCGAAACGCAATCAGAATGCCCCTCAGAATGCTGCTTGCATCCTAGCGGTTCACGCCCAGTCCGAGCCGATCACGTAACTCGGCCAGAATGCGTTGTTCCAGCTGAACATCGCGTCCGAGCGGAATCCAGTCAAGTGTAATCGGACCCGGCTTCTCCTGCTTGCCCGGTCGGACAATCGTTCCGTCGCTTCTCAAGATCTTCGTGCTGACCGACGAGTAGTCGGGTCGGTCGAGGTCTTCCAGTTCCTTGAACACAGCCACGTCGATCATGTAGCCGCCATCCGTTTGTGGCAGCACACGCACAACCGCCCGTCGCCGCATCGACTGCAGTGTGCTGTACAATCGTTCGAAACCACGCGACGAATCCCGACGCCAAGGTTCGAGATACGTTGCGCCAACAACCGGAAATGTCTCGATGCGTCCCTCGGTCATCACGCCCCCGAGCAGTCGAACCCGCTCCTCGCGTTCAATGCGAAAGTAATTATCGAGCGTGTCGACAATCTGATTCCACAAGAACTCGCGATCGCTCAATGGGACATACATCGGGTTTTGTACGACTGCCGCTTGCGACATTGGCACGTCATAGTCGTTCAACCCGCTCCGCTTGTGCCAATGGTGCAAGCCTTGCCCACCACAGCCGATCGATGTGGCAGCAAGAAACAGTAAAATGCACAGAGTTCGTTGACATCTCATGGCTCGGTGGCCGCCATCGTATCGAAGACAAGGAAGTTGAAACGGTCAGCTCTGGAAAAAGGGGCAGTAGTGTGCTCGAAAACCCACGCTGCGACAAGCCCAAAGCAGGAAAAGCGCGTGCCAAAACGCGCTGATGATAAAATGGGCAAAATGCAGCCTCGGGCCGATCGCTCTAAAACGCCCGTGAAGTGTCTTGGGTTGGCTGATTTGGTCTTGATCGTAAACCGGTCCGGCAGCAGGCAAACAGGTTCCGGCTGCAGTTCCAAACCTCTTGTAGCGTTCTGGATTACGCCATGTCCCGCTCGGCAAGCGGGACCTACCCGGACCACCTTACGATCAAGGCCGCTGATTTCTTGTTCGTATGAGAAAACGGGGAACTTTGACAAGACCGGCCGCGTCAGAGTACAACGGAGCGTAGCCAGGGCCGGACCGAGAGACGTGTAGGACGGTACGCAGCTACGTTCCGAAAGACCGGATCGGAATGAGTTTGAGTCCGTGGGGCGTGCGCATCCTACGAACGAAGACACAAAGACGCCAGACTCTCAACTTGCGGGCCCAGCCCGCCTCAGGGGGACGATGTGATGACCAGGTTTGTCTGTTGCCTGTCGGCCGTTGTTTTGGCATTGATTCCGGCGTTTGCAATCGGGCAAGGCGTGCTAATCGACGTCCGGCCCGAGCAGGGTTATCGGTTGCCACGGTCGCGAATATGGCCTCCCTACCCGTACCCACCGTACCCGCACCCTCATCCACACCCCCGCCCACGTCCCCAGCCCCCTCAATCATACAAGATCGAACGACTTACCGTGAATGCGAATATCGTTGATCAGGTGGCCAAGGTCCAAGTCACGCAGTCGTTTGTCAACACGGGAAGCCGCCAGTTGCAAGTTGCTTTTGTGTTTCCGCTGCCCTATGACGGCGCTGTCGACCGGATGACCTTCATGGTGGACGGCAAGGAGTACCCGGCCAAACTGTTAAGTGCCGAAGAAGCGCGACGTATTTACGAGGGGTACGTGCGGCGAAACCGGGATCCCGCGTTGTTGGAATGGATTGGAACCGGCATGTTCAAGACCAGCGTGTTTCCGGTTCCGCCCGGTGCCAAACGAACAGTCACGATGAGCTACAGTCAGGTCTGCCGCAAGAATGGAGGGCTGACCGAGTGGTTGTTTCCACTAAGTACGGCAAAGTACACGTCGAAGCCGGTTGACAAGATCGAGCTGAATCTGACACTGCGAAGCCAGGTTTCCATCAAGAATGTCTACAGTCCAACGCATGGAATCAAGATCAAGCGTCCGTCGGACACAACGGCGAAGATCAGTTGGACGGCTGAGCACGAAGTGCCGATGGGCGATTTTCGGCTCCTCTACGATGTGGGTAAGCAGAAAGTCGGTGCCAGCCTGCTGAGTTATCGGCCGAACGGTGAGGGCGAAGGCTTCTTCTTGTTGCTGGTCAGCCCCGATATTCAGCGCGCGAAAAAGAAAGCCATGCGCAAGACCGTTCTGTTCGTGGTCGATCGGTCGGGCAGCATGAGCGGAAAGAAGATCGAACAGGCGAAGGCCGCGCTGAAGTTCGTCATGAATAATCTGAACGAAGGCGACTTGTTCAACATCATTGCCTATGACAGCACGGTCGAGTCGTTCAAGCCCGAGTTGCAACGATACAATGATAAGAACCGTGGCAAGGCGCTCGGTTTTGTCGAGGGGCTTTACGCTGGTGGGAGCACGAATATTAGCGGGGCGATGAAGACTGCATTGGCCCAGCTACAAGATGAGCAGAGTCCGGCCTACATTGTTTTTCTGACCGACGGCCTTCCAACGGCCGGCGAGCAGAACGAGGCGAAGATTGCCGTCGGTGTTCGCAAGCAGAATAAGGTCCGCGCCCGTATCTTCCCGTTCGGCGTCGGCTATGATGTGAACAGTCGCCTGCTGGACAAGCTGGCTCGCGTTGGGTTTGGGCAAAGCGAGTACGTACGTCCGAACGAAGATATCGAGACGCAGGTTGCCAAGTTGTACCAGCGAATCAGCGCACCGGTCTTGGTTGATATGAAGATCAAGTTTGCCGTCAAGGGATCGACTTCCGAGAAAGGAAAACCGGTCAGCCGTGTTTATCCCAAGGATGTTCGCGATCTGTTCGCCGGCAACCAACTGGTGCTGGTCGGTCGCTACCGGCAACCGGGCAAGGCGAAAGTGACGATCAGTGGCCAGGTCGACGGGCAACCGCAATCGTTCGCTTTCTCAGGGAAGTTGACCAAACGGAGCGAGGATGATTCCAATGCGTTTATCGAAAAACTGTGGGCCGTTCGTCGTGTGGGTGAGATCATCGACGAAATTGATCTGCATGGAAAGAATCAGGAGTTGATCGACGAATTGGTCGCTCTGGCAACCAGGCATGGCATTCTGACTCCCTACACGTCATTTCTGGCAGATGACAACGTGAACGTTCGGGACGTTGCGAAAACACGTCACCGAGCCGGTGTGGCGTTGAATGCGTTGGCTATCGAAAGCGGGCGTTCGGGCTTCAACCAACGTCGCGCCAAGGGAAATCTGCAGCGGGCGCAAATGGCACCACGGTCGGGATATGGGTCTTTCGACCGTGACATGAGTGGTGGAATGGGTGGGGCGATGCCCGCGACTGCCGGACGTGCCATGTCCGGTGGCGGTGGCCTATTCGGAAAGCCCGCGCCCTCCGGGCAGGCCCTCGCGACAGATCGCCCTGCCGCTCGACCAACCGTCTTGCACATTGGGACCAAGACATTCTTCTGGCGGAAGTCACGGTGGGAAGACTCGACCTTGACCGAGCAGCAAGCTAAGGAGGTTCAAAAGATCGAGCGGTTTGGCGACACGTTCTTCAAGTTGGTCAACCAGTTCGGCAAGTCGGCGGCCAAGTATCTTTCGATTGACCAGCCGCTGGTCGTCGTCCTGAACGGCCAAGCCTACAGCTTCGAGTCCCCCTGAGTTGTTGGCCGATAGGTTTGTGATAATTGCAGGCTGGCGTTAGCGTCTGCCTCCGCGGGATGCACCTGCGGCGCATGTAGTTCTACGGACGCCCACGTCCGTAGCTGAAGCGTCACCGACGCATCTACCATCCACAACGCTCACCAGATAGCCGCACACTCTTAACGTGATCCGGAA
>JAJSAJ010000004.1 GCA_024274855.1 Planctomycetota bacterium
CACTGGTTGTACGTCATTTCCGCCTGTTTCAGCATCGTCGGGTTCTTGCCGGCTGTCCCGAGTCTTTGCAGTGTGGCCGCCAAATTGTAGTAGGCGTCAGCATTGTCTGGATTAGCTTGCAGAGCACGCTGAAACTTGTCCATCGCAGCGTTGTAGTCGCCTTTCTGATAAAGACGGACCCCCTGCGAATTACGCCCGGTCGCAACTACATTACACCCGCAACTAGCAGCTATTAAAACGAAACCACATACACACGATGCGGTCCGGAAACCCGTCCGTTTGAGCAACTGATCGAGGAAAACTAGCACCGTGACACCTCGCTGGACATGTTTTATCGACATAACGTGGTTGATCGGCCCACGTTGGCTGGCGACAAGTTGCGAGAGAGTAGCCGGATTTGGCGTTCGGTACAATATCGAATCGATAGCACCCCCCCCGGCGCAAAACACGGGACGTCGGCATCCTGCGGTCGTCAACCGGATGGCTCGTGACCATTTGGTGGATTTAGGCGAGGTATGAATGCCGCGATTTGACAATCTGTTCGGCGCACCCTGGTGTGCATCGAAAACACTTGGCGCAAAAAAAAACGCAGCCATGAACTGCGTTTTCCCCGAATGAGGGGCTCGGCCGCTGCACGGTTGCTCAAGGCACACATGTTCGGCGAGTGTGGTGGGGAGCAGCTTCGGTCCGAGGGTGCTCCCTGGTTGGCTGTGGCGGTGCCACTTTAGAGGCTCCGGTTGCGACACGCACACGCTGAGCGAGTAGGCATCGCGAGCGGCCAATTGGAGCGTCCTCAAAGAGCGGATTCCCCGTTTGGCCGTGGCCCTGCCACCTTAGGTATCCACGACGGTCGTATCCAACGCAGTTTCACTGCAGTCCTCTTCCGCCGACTGGAAGGCTTCGGAGTTGAGTGACACTGGATTCGTCGCCGCAGCGTCTGGTGATTCTTCTGTTTGTTCTTCGATTCTCACATATCCCATCGATCGAATGACTTCCAGGATTTCACTGCAGGTTGGGAACATCCGCCCATTGGCCCGCTTATATGCATCGAGTGCTCGCATGAACTCAATTTCATCCGCCGTATAATCGCGTTCGCAGGTTGTCGGGTCGATTTGACGCCGCCGCTGGACTTTGTTTCGCCGCTGACCCTTTCGCCGCTCAACAGCAACCGACGAGTCCTGCTGGCGTCGATCTGGTTGCGATCGGCGCTCGCCTTGGCGTCGCTGGTCAACGGTCACGGTATCGGTATCGGTATCGATATTGGTGCTGGCCACTAAACGGTTCCCCCAAGTGTCAACGAGAAAGCAGAGTCACAGTCACGATGCCCTCCATTGGTCTGAGATAACCATCGGTCTAACGAACAGGAAGAAATGAATGAATAGGTAAGCTGGGTAGATGTGCGGAAATTTACGGGTTCCGTGGCTTGCCCGATATTCTTGGTTTTGCCGATTATTTGGCCTATGGGCGTATGTTTCTGGTGCGGCCGATCCGTACGAGGCCGACTGGTGGCTCGGGACCGAATGGGCCATTGCCAATTGAGAGGGGGCGGACTCTACGGGGATGCCGGAAAGGCTTTACCGTCGCGAGCGTTGCTAAACCGGACGTGGCAGCCACGTTTTGGTTGGACCCGAGATCGCCTCGATTTGTGGAGAGAGTCTGAGTGACGCGGATCAGGAATACTGTGAGTCACGAGTTGGTGTCAACAGTTGCGCTTGGGGCTGGTTTTTCTTGCGTCGGTGTTTGCCAACGAGAATGGTTCGACGCAGCGCGGCGGCAGCCGTGGTGAACGACTGAGTGATCGGGCGCAGGTCATTGGTAAGGCGATCCATCTGCTGCAGATGGCGCCGCCGTGTTTTTTCAGGATAGAGTGTCAGCAGATCTTCCCATGACGAGGAGCCCGACGTGTGAGTCCGGTCGGCAGTTGCAAGCTGGTCTTGAGGGTTTGCCGAGTCTGACGTGTCAGGCTTCGCTTGAGATGTGGGAGTTTCTGGACGGGGTTGCCGATGCGTAAAGTGCGGAAGGGCGATCAGCAGCAGGGAGGTGGCCAATGCCAGCAAGGCGAGCGGCAGGTGGACCGAGAGACGACGGTCTCTTGTGGCACGCACTTGGGTACGGTTGAGCACGCACATGGTGAAATCAGATCCAGGATCCGGCACATCCCCCAACTCCAGCCCCTGAAACAGCAACCGTTGGGCGTGTAGCACGGCGTGACATTCGGTACAGCATGTGGCATGGGCCAGCAAAGCCGGGTCACGTTCGGGGGCCTGACGTCGGTCCAACAGCAGTTGCAAACGTGCTTCAAATGCGTCACATTGCATTTCGAGTTTCCACTACTTCACGGGCTTGAAGGTACTGGATCAGCTCCCGTCTCGCTCGATGAATCCACGTCCGGATCGTGCCGACCGGACAGTCCATGTTCTCGGCAATCTGAGCATAGCTGAGTTGATGTTCGTGGAACAGGACGAACGCCTCGCGGTATTCAGCGCGAAGACGACGTAATGCCAAGTCAACTTCCTCAGCCAATTGCTTGGCGGCGGACAAATCAGGGGATCGGGACGGCAAGGGTTCGACCAGTGAACTAACCGTCGGCCGTCGCATTCGGCGGGCCAGGGCGGTGCGGCATCGGTTTCCAGCAATTGCCAGTAGCCATGGCTCAAACTCGCGTTCCGAATCCCAACGGTGTAGATTCTTCAGAACACGGACGAAAGTCTCTTGAGCGACATCCTCGGCGTCTTCACGGTGCCCGAGCATGCGGTAGCACAGCCCGAACACTTGGCCGCGAAACCGGTCGACCAAGTCCTGCATTGCGACTTGGTCACCGTTCAAGCAGCGACGTATCAGTCCACGGAGTTCGTCAATCAACACAAAACCCTCGCCCACACAGGGCAATACACTGGTTAGTACTCGTACAAGCTGCGCCCGGTTTCAGGTTTCTGCTTCCGAGCCGTGTCCGATTGTAGTAATTCTCCATTTCCAGCGAGATATTGGCGGACGCGTCCTGAGAAAACCGGTTTTTTGAGAAAACGCGTGGTGGTTGGCCGCCGTTGGCGGATAACGCGCCCCCGCGGTAAGGCCACCTACGATTCTCCTTGGCCAACCCATGCCTGCGCGAACGGAGTTCGCAGAAGCGAGCACCGGCGGGTTTCGCAATAAGCTGAGTGGAACTTCAGCGTTCGGTGACGGCGGCACTAGCGGCGATTGAAGAACCGCTTGAGCATGTCCGCCGCGGCTTCACACGAATCTTTCGATGACATCTGGGAACGAGGCGGGAGTTTTCCGGGATTACTCTTTTTCCACCGCTTCTCGCTCTTGTCTTCGTCTGATTCCTCATCCTCGGCGGCTTGCTCGTTCTCAGGGGTTTCTGCCGGGCCGATCTGAGTCTCCAACGCCAGTTTGTTCGTGTCCTCCAGACGAAACTGCCGCGTTTCCGGCGACGCTACGGCATTGGAAATATCCGTATCGTCAGTCGGTTCGAGCCATCGGGTAATATCCAGGTCGTCGGTGTTGGATGATGCCGTGCGCTCGGCCACTTCCTTGACGTCGCGAGCGACCGGACGCTTGACGCCGCCCAGTGTCTGGTTGATCACCACTTCAAAAGAGAGCGGGCCGATTTGCAGCAAGTCACCTGACTTGAGAATGCGCGAACTCTCAATACGTTCGCCATTAACAAATGTCCCGTTTTTGCTATCAAGGTCCCGGAGGGTCACTTGCTCCTGTTCAACAAGTAAAGCGCAGTGCTCGCGACTGATTGCCTCACTGCGTGGGCGTAAATGGCATTCTTCTCCGCGACCAATAAGAAACTTTGGAACCGGAAGAACAACTTCCCGCCCGGCTTGCGATCCCCGCATTACCCGGAGTTTAACTTGCATTGTGTGTGGTTCCTTTACGCAGTCGTTGGGACGCTTGCGAGTTCATTGCGTTGTCAAGACGAAAGATGATACCGAGTTTAACGCATTGATTCACCGGTTGCCGTCCAGAATCGACTTGCTACTTCGTGAATCCAAACAAAACGCGACGAACGTGTTTTGATGGGTGAGTCGGGACACTGGTCTGAAAAGAAAAAGGGAAAATATGGATTCCAGAGAAGCACCGTAAGACTCCATAGTCACCGCCGCAGCCAACTTATGCAATGTCGTCTTCTTTACCCTGCAATGCTACACTATGTATTATTGGCTCGCAAAGGAGGCACCGCAAGATCTAAACAGCTCCGAACCGACCCAAGAACTGCTAAATATACCCAGTTTGCGATCCGCTTGCAAAGAGGGGTTTCGAGGTGTCGGGTGGTTTCACCTACCTCCGAAGGGTCCATTTTGGCCGACCGAATCGTTCCTGTTCAAGGGCCCTCGCCAACTCACGTTCCGACGCGTCCAGGGAAGCGTGGCGCCATTGGATTCCGAGTCGGCGAGCCAAGCATCGCAGCCAATAGGCGAGAAAACACGGCGTTTCGAGTCGATTTGCAGTTAGTTGCCGAATTCCCGGCAATTCGGGAGCAGCTTCGGAGCGGTCGAGCAGCAAGCTACCGTGCTGCATGAGGGCCCCGCGACAACGTCGCTGTGCACTGCCGGCCACTTTGGCACCGTGAAACAGAACATCACCTTGTGCGCGTCGTTGAAAGCACAAAAAGGCCCTTTCTCGGCTAGGGTCGGTTTCGGAACACAAATGCGTTTCGACATCCCACATGGCTAATGCGGTAACAAGCGTCGTGTGCACAATGCGATACCAATGGTGAACGCTCCGGTCCGTCAACGCGGCCATTGGTGCAGCCAGCGTGTAGGTTAGCTCGCGATCATGAAGAATCGCGCCGCCGCCGGTCGAGCGTCGCACAAGGGGACAGTGGCGGCTCGGTAAGTGCGTATCACGAGCACCGGCCCGCTGAAAGTAACCAAGTGACAAGGTCGGTTCTTTCCAGCGATAGAGTCGAAACGTCGTGTGCCCGGTTTGCTTGGCCGTCTGAAGCAACGCTTCATCGACAGCCATGTTCCAGCTTCCACGCTCGGGGCCATCAATGATCAGGCGAATACGATCCATCAGGCATCCCTTGTGTGATGTGTCCTCTTGAGTCACCGACGGCTGTTTTGATCGCGGATAGCTGCAAACGGTCAAAGGAAATGGCAAAAAGCCTTCGGCTATGGAGGGGTGGACGGAACATTCGGTTGCTCCGTGGAGTTTTACAATGCAACTTCCACGCTTGGTGTGCGCATGTTTCTCGAGCGAACAGCGAGAGTGGTCCCAACGCAGGCTTGTTCCCGATTTGGTCGTGGCCATGTCACGTGTTGCACGTCAGGCATCGGGGGACCATTTCAATGTGGGATGTCGGGCGGCCAGCACCTCATTGGGCCGGCTGATGACGGTTGTGTGAGGCGCCTCGCGTAACATCTCGGCCGATTCGCCTGTTACGTGGAAAAGGGCTTCGGCAAACGCATCGAGCGTCTCCTTGCTTTCTGTCTCTGTCGGCTCGATCATCAAGGCATCGTGGACTGTCAAAGGAAAGTAGACTGTGGGCGGATGGAACCCAAGGTCGATCAGCCGTTTCGCGATATCCATGGCTGGCTGTTTAAGCCCTTTGTCGTGTTTGAGTGCTTCGGCAGAAGCGACAAACTCGTGCATGCAACGGTCACCATGCGGTACGGCCAGGAAGTGTTTGATACGGCCAAGCAGGTAGTTGGCATTTAGAATCGCGTTTTGGGAAACTGCCAACAGTCCGGAAGCTCCGTGTGTCCGTATGTAGCAGTAGGCTCGGATCAGCACGCCCACATTTCCGAAGAACGAACGGACCCTTCCGATCGACTTCGGACGGTCGTAGTCCAAACTGAATATGTCCGCCCCGGTATCCTCCGTCTGTTTCTTGACAATTGGGACGGGCAGATAGGGACCGAGTTCCGCAGTGACGCAAATCGGACCCGCTCCCGGTCCACCACCCCCATGAGGTCCACTGAACGTTTTATGTGGATTGAAATGCATCATGTCGGCCCCGAAATCGCCGGGACGGGTAATTCCGAGAATCGCGTTCATATTGGCCCCGTCAAGATAAATCAGGCCACCCTGGTGATGAACAAGATCGGCGATCTCTTGCACCTGTGAATCGAACAGGCCGAGCGTATTGGGATTTGTAATCATAAAGACGGCGGTCTGGTCGTCCAACTTCGAACGCAAGTCATCCATATCGACGCAGCCGGTTGCCGTACTGCGGACGGTCAGCGTTTCAAAGCCTGCCATCCGAGCACTGGCCGGGTTCGTGCCGTGTGCCGTGTCGGGCGTCAGTACTTTGCCTCGCTGCTGGCCCAGGTCACGGAAATACTCGGCTGCGACCATCAAGGCAGTCAATTCTCCATGCGCACCCGCGGCGGGTTGCAAAGTGACTTCGGGCAAGCCACTTATTTCGGCTAAGTCGGCCTGCAGGTCATAAAGCAGTCGCAACAAGCCTTGTATCGTGGGGTCCGGCTGATAGGGATGGATGTCCAGCCAGCCCGGCAATGAGGCCAGGCGTTCATTCCGCTTCGGATTGTACTTCATCGTGCAGGATCCGAGCGGATAGAAGTGAGTATCGACCGACATGTTCATGGTTGATAGATTGGTGAAATGGCGAACAATGTCGGGTTCGGCCAGTTCCGGCAGTGGCGGAGGCACGTCAGCCAATGCTTCGGCCGGAAGAAGCTGATCCAGTGCAATTTGTGGCACATCACAACGGGGCAATTGCGAGCTACGACGGCCCGGTTTGGAAAGCTCGAACAACAAGGGAGCAGCATGCGTGTTGGACATGGATGTTTTGTTCACTTCTCGGTTAGCGTTTTCCTGGGCAGTATTTCTTGCCGCCCGATGTAAGCTTGTCGATCAGACTGCGCAACCTCGGGCCTCTTCATTGGTAACCGTTCACGGAATGTAGGCCGCCGGCTCGCTTCCAAGGGGTCAGACCCATTTTCGGCGGCAAAATGTGTTCGCGTAAAGAAACGCTTTCTCCGCCGAAAATTGCCTCAGACCCCAGCGGCGTGAACGGCTACCTTCATTGGCCGTGTCGTTTTCGTCGCAGGTTCCTTGTATTGGCGATGACCGGAAACAAGTTAGTCGGGCAGGCAGTCAGCCAGTTGATCGATTTCTTCAAGGGTCCGTTTTTCGGTGACGGCCACCAGGAAACAGTCCTTCAGTTCGGGATACCAACGTCCCAGGGCAATGCCGGCCAGGCATCCCCCCGCATGTGCTTTCTTCAAAGCCTGCTCCACCTGACCTTGTTTGTCCTGAATCACGAATTCTTTGAACATGGGCGCCGCGAATTTCAGATTGTATCTATCTCGCTCGGTAATGCGTTGGGCCGCGTAGTGAGCTTTCTGGGTGCACAATGTGGCAGTCTCTTGCAGGCCATGAGGTCCCATCCAACTCAGATAGATCGCGGCACGTAATGCAAAGAGCCCTTGATTCGTGCAAATATTACTCGTCGCTTTGTCCCGGCGGATATGCTGCTCACGCGTTTGCAGGGTCAGTACCCAGCAACGGCGTCCTCGCCGATCAACGGTTTGGCCGGCGATTCGACCCGGCAGACGGCGAACAAATCGTTCGCGGCAGGCCATGATGCCCAGGTAGGGGCCCCCAAACTGCATGGGATTTCCCAGAGACTGACCCTCAGCGACCGCCACGTCGACGCCAAGGTCACCAGGTCGCCTCAAGATGCCAAGACTGATCGGATCGAAAACGGAAACCAGCAACGCACCCGCTTGATGGACCTGCTCGGCAATCCCGTCAACAGGCTCGAGGTTCCCGAAAAAATTGGGGTGCTGAATCAGTACGCATGCGACTTGATCGTCCAGTTCGGCCGACAACGCACTCGGTTCAAGGCGGCCTCCGGCAGTTGGGATGGTGACCAACTCGGCATCAAGATTCGCCAAATAGGTCTGGATGACCTGGCGATACTCCGGATGAAGACTCGTTGTTGTTATGACTTTCCGGTGGCGCCGAGTTACGCTCATGCTTAGAAGTACGGCCTCAATCGTCGCGGACCCACCGTCGTATAAGCTGGCGTTGGAAACGTCCATGCCCGTCAGTTGGCAGATCAACGTCTGGTACTCGAACATCGCCTGCAAGTTGCCCTGACTCACTTCCGGTTGGTATGGCGTGTACGATGTATAGAACTCCGCACGTGTCGCAATTGCGTCGACGACCGATGGGATGAAGTGATCGTAGCTGCCGCCACCAAGAAAGCAGCGATGTTTCGTACCTTGGGCGTTGCGTTGGGCCAACTGCTCCATGTGTTGCGTCAGTTCCAGTTCGCTCATTGGCGGACGCATATCGAGCGGACGTTTCAGACGCATTGAATCTGGGATCGATTCCAACAGGTCATCAATCGATGTGGCACCAATTGCCGCGAGCATCGCTTGTTGGTCTTCTTGGTTATTCAGGAAATAGGGCATGGATTATCTGCTGTCGATAGGAGTTCCGAGACGCGAGTGAGTCGAGTAACGGGTTCACTCCGAGCATGATGGGCGACGAGCGTCGCCTGACACGCCGAAAGGAACGCGCCTATTCGACCGAACCTTACTGAGTGGTGAAAGATGAAGGGCTGCAATCAGCTCTCCGCGGCACATTGTTGTTGGTAAGCCGCGTAGTCCATTAACTTCGAAAGACCACTCTCGTCGGTTATGCGAATCTTTGCGATCCAACCGGCTTCGTACGGACTTTCACCAAGTGTTTCCAGGTGATCGGGTAACGCCGTGTTCACGTCGATCACTTCCCCGCCAACTGGGCTGTAAAGGGGACTGACTGCTTTGACCGATTCGACTTCACCGAGTTCCTGGCCGGTCGCCAGAATCGTGCCGACCGCAGGTAGTTCCATATAGACCAGATCGGTCAGTTGTTCGATGGCGAACGCCGAGATCCCGACAGTGGCGATCTTCGAACCATCCTGGTCGACTACGTGGACCCATTCATGGGTTTCCGCAAAGAGTAGGTCTTCGGGTTTCACATTTTATTCCTTACGAAGAAGGGGCGATTCCTTACGAAGCAGGTCGTGAGTAAAACGGAAGCTTGACAACCTTCGCCGAAACGCGCCGGCCGCGGATGTCGATGTCCAGCGATGTCCCGGGCTCGCTTCATGCCGGTTCGACATAGGCCCTCGCAATCGATTGATTGAGTGTTGGAGAAAACGAACCGCTGGTCACTTCACCGATTGCCCGACTAGCGGCAAGCACTTTGTAGTGTTCGCGGGCCGCACGTCGGCCGGAAAGCGTTAATCCGACGCGTCGCGGCCAGGATCCACTCGCCTTGATCGCAGCCAACGCATCACGGCCGATGAAGTCGTGCTGGTCCAGTTGGACCGCAAATGCAAGGCCTGCTTGGAACGGATGAATCGATTCGGTCAATTCGTGGCCATAGAGGGGCATGGCCGCTTCAAGACGCAGCGTGTCTCGCGCCCCCAGCCCAACAGGCATCGCGCCAACAGACGCTCCACCGTCCAGAATGCGCTGCCACAATTCAGTGGCGAAAGCCGCCTCGACGATCAATTCGCAACCATCTTCGCCCGTGTATCCGGTGCGGCTGACGATCAACTCGTGATCGTCAATCAGCGTGATTGTGCCGGTGTAGTATTTCATGCCGGCCAGCTCGATGCCGAGTGCTGTTGAGGCCAAGCCGACCGCAGCCGGGCCTTGGACCGCGATCATCGCTGTTTCAAGCGTCCGGTCTTCCAATGAAACATCTTCGGATTCCGAGATATGCTGGCCGATCCAACGGACGATTTTCTCGCGATTGCCGGCGTTAACAACCATCATCCATCGTGACAAGCCATCAGGTTGGGCCAGGTGGTAGACAAGGACATCATCCAGAATGCCTCCCTGGTCACTCGTGACGAGCCCGTAGCGGATGCCGCCGGGTTTCAAGCGGGCGACGCGGCGAGTCACCAGGCGATCAAGCAGAGCGGAAGCTCCCGATCCGTTGAACCGCAGGCGCCCCATGTGCGAAATGTCAAACAGGCCAACGCCTGTCCGTGTGGCAGTGTGCTCCTGAATGATCGACCTGTATTGAACTGGCATCGACCAGCCGGCAAAATCGACCAGACGTCCATTATGGGATGCGTGCCAGTCATAGAGCGGGGTACGTAGCGGAGGATTGGTCATCGGGCAATACTACGATGCTCGCGCAACGTTCCTTTCAATCTGAAAAGGTGCCAGACCCCACGCGTTCAACCTGTCTTGCCAGACGGCTAAAAGGTTACCAACACATCAAGGTGCCAATGGGCGAATAGCGGCATTGTAGCCTATCGCGGGCAACTTTCCAGAGCCAGCCGTTTGCGCGCGGCGGGTCACGGGAGAACAGGACCGCCAGCCAACTCATGGTGGCCCCAGGCCTGTCCGAGTGCGATTTCGCCTCGCTAGGGTAAGGGCCCACTACTTCCCTCGCCGCTTGCCTCGCTTGGGTTTACTCCCTTTCTTCCGCCCCTGGTTCGGGCCGGTCGCCGATTCTGGCTGCCCTCGTTTTGATGACTGGGCCGAACGGGCCGCTCGGATTCGCTTGATGATCCGAAAGTCGAGTTCTCGCCGATCCAGGTTCACATGGTAAATCTCGACTTGGACCAAGTCTCCCAATCCGAATCGATTGTCCTCGCGCCGCCCGGTCAGGCTGTGAGTGGACGCATCGTAGTGATAGTAATCGTCGGAAATCGAGCTGATATGGACGAGTCCCTCGGCGGGCAGTTTTGTCCCCTGAACAAAAAGACCGTACTCTTCAACGCCGGTAATCACGGCTTCCATTTTCTGGCCAATCTGTTCGCTCAGATAGGCCAGAAGTTTGACCTTGATCAACTCTCGCTCGGCCGACTCCGCTCGCTGCTCGCGGTCCGAACAGTGCTCACCCAACGCCATGAGTTCGCCCATGTTGTTGCGTGGCTTCTTTCCGGACGCCATCGCATCGATCAGACGGTGGATCGTCAGATCCGGATAACGACGAATCGGTGATGTGAAATGGCAGTAGTGGGTCTTGTTCAGGGCGTAGTGCCCTTCTTGTTGCGGGCCGTAGACGGCCTTTTGCATGGCACGCAGTACGGCATAGTTTACCGCCTGCTGTTCCGGCCGGCCGTCAACTTCCTCAAGAACGCGTTTGATCTCGAATCGGCTTGCCATGTTGTCACAAGAGATTCCCAGGTCGCGGACGAATTGGGTCAAGTCGCGGAGCTTTATCGGAGACGGCAGTGGGTGAACACGCCGCAAGAACAACAGGTCGTGGTCGGTCAGCCATTGGGCAACAGCTTCGTTGGCCGCGAGCATGAACTCCTCGATAATCTGGTGGCTCTCCGTGTGCTCGACCACGTGCGCACCCTCAACCTGCCCGTTGTCGTTCAGGTCAATCTTGACTTCCGGAAGTATCAACTCAAGTGAACCGTGCTCGAGGCGGCGTTCACGCAAGACTCGGGCCAGTTCGACCATGTCGCCCAGCAGCCTGTGGACTTCCGCCGAAAGTGGTTCGATCCAGGGTTTCGGATCGTCGATATACTGTTGGACTTCCGTGTAATCGAATCGATGAGTGCTTTGAATGGCCGATCGCGTGATTTCCGTGTGGATCGGTACTCCTTGGGGTGTCATTTCCAGGAAAGCAGTTTTGGTAAAGCGTATCTTGTGCGGCTGAAGGCTGGCGAGATTGTTTGAGATTACCTCGGGAAGCATGGGAATCACTTGATCGGGCAGGTAAACGCTGGTGCCTCGTTCACGAGCCTCGCGGTCAAGGGGGGATTTGGGGGGCACAAAATGGGTCACGTCGGCAATGTGTACGCCGAGACGCCAGTGGCCGTTGTCAAGTTTTTACAGAGAGATCGCGTCATCAAAGTCACGCGCATCGGCCGGGTCGATTGTCACGATCGTCAGATGGGTCAAGTCGGTGCGGTCGGTCCGCTGCTCAGGGTCGAATTGTTCGGCCTGCTGGCGTGCCGATTGCAGTACTTCCTCGGGGAAATCATCTGGCAAACTGTATTCGCGGATGATCGAGAGCGTATCGACGCCCGGCTCCCCTCGCGGTCCGAGCACTTCGGTGATCACGCCTTCGCCTTCTCGCCGTGGAGACGGGAATCGGATCATTTCGATCACGACCTTATCTCCCGCTCGCACACTCTTTGCACTCGGGTCACCGACCGGGATCTGATGCGAAAACACATTGCCGTCGACCTGAACGTACCCCATGTCGCCGCTTGGCTTGTACGTTCCGACAAACTGGTGTGTTTCACGCTCAACAATCTCTACGATTTCACCCCGGATCCGTCGATCGGGCCCCTTACCTTTTTCCCGCCGCACGCGCACGCGAACGATATCGCCGTTTGACGCATCCAAGGTCTGCCGGACCGATACATAAATATCCGGTTCCGGTTCGGCGGTGCTGGACCGTTTGCGCGTTCGGACAAAGCCAAACCCGGCCTTGGTTCGCCGAAACGTGCCGATTCGATCAAGATCATTCGGCGCCGATTCGGCCGCATAAACCAGGTGGTTGACCCCGTACGTCAACTCGCCTCTCTTCACCATCCGCTTGATCGCTTTTCGTACCTCGGCTCGGCCTGACTCTGGAATTCCAAGCTGTTTCGCAATGACTCGCGGCTTGACCGGACGATACTGGTCCATCCTGACATGCGCCAGAATACGTGTTTCGAGGTTCGGGGTGTTCATGACTTGCTTGTCCTGCTCTTGTTTCGTTCGTTTAATCCGAACCACGGCCACGTTACAAGCAAATCGCCAAGACGCGGACGATCTTGAGGGTGCCTGTCAAAGAGCGTCCTTGTCGCCGGAAGTAGCGAGACGTTTGTAGATCTTGCGGCCCAGGTTCGGCTGATAGGCTGTCCAGTTGCTGTCGGCATTGATGTCGGTCGCGATCAACTGGCTGAACGCGTGGATTTTGGCATCCATGTTGTCTAGAAAATGCAAGACCATGGCTTCGATGGTCATTGGCAGCTTCGGGCTCCCAAATTCATACTGTCCGTGGTGACTTAGTATCATGTGCTTCAGTTGCAGCCGAAGCTCCTCGGGGAAAGGCTCTCCGGACAATGCCTCCGATTCCCGGATCTTCTGTTCCAGCAACTCGACGCCAATAATCAAATGACCGATCAGCTGCCCGGCATCACTGTACGCCAGTTCCCGGTCGTAAGTCAATTCGTCGATCTTGCCAATATCGTGAAGAAAAGCGCCCAGTGCCAAGAGATCGGCATCGATCTCTGGATACTGTGGAGCGACAACGGCACAAAGGTCCATCAAGCTGACGACGTGTTCGAGGAGGCCGCCGTGATAGGCATGATGATTCTTGATCGCAGCCGGTGCCCGAGTGAACTTGTCCATCAACGACTCGTCGATCAGGAAGCACTCGGCCAGCACCCGCAGGTGGTCGTCGCCGATGCCTCGCAGCATTTACGCAAGATGGGTTGCAAGACGATCGATTTCCCGAGAACCAAGTGTTGTGAATTCGCTTTCATCCACGCTGTAAGGATCGACGCGATCAACTCGCTGAACGATCATCTGCAATGCGCCGTTATAGACCTGGGTCGTCGCCTGAATGCGTACATAATCGCCGCTCTCGAAGCCCATGCAAACCTGGTCGTTCGCGTTCCATAGCATCGCGTTGACCGAGCCCGTTCGGTCTGCCAGTCGCAATTGCAGATATGGATTTCCGTTGCGATTTGTCCGAAGCTGCTTGTCGGAGACGAGAAATACCTCGTTAACGGTCTCGCGTTCGCCCATTTGGTTGATATAACGCCGAGTCATAATCTGTTCGTTTGTTTCCGTTAGAGACGCAAAACCCGTAGCCCGGTTTTCGCGCCAGGTTCATTTGGATGGATAAGATTGGGGACACGTACAGCCGTGCCAGTGCCGGTTACATCGGCACAATCGGTCGTCGAAACGACGTGCGGTGCTGATTCTAGAGCCGTACAAGGATGTTTGCCACCCGGCGCCAGCGGGTAACCACTGCCGCAATTGCCCGCGGAAAACGGTCGAAGTTCGCCAATTCAGGAAGGGCGGAGTAATCCGGCCTGTAGCCGTGTTATCCCCGTGCTCCCAGGAACTTACGGCGCGTCCGGATCGGAGATCGCCAGTTTCCCGCCCGGCTGCTCAGCCGCAATTCCAAAAAAGTGGCACTGGCCAGGCCAGTGCCACGCTGTCAGCAAACATGCCCATCCATTGTGTGGGAGGCCCCGATAGTGACCCTATTTTGCCGTAATGAGCTCGACGCCGGACAGGATTGGCTCGCTTCTTGACCCGGTTTGTGGTGATTTGGGAACGAGTTGAATGATGACCGCGCCCGCGGCTCGGATTCCATCAAACTGCTTGACGATCGCGCGGTTCTTGCCGCCAGCCTGTTTTACAACATCAAAATCACGCAAAACAACTCGATTTTGCAGTTTGATGTCAAATACCCGTTGCCCCGGCTGAACGTCGGTCAACTCGGCGAAGTGCAGACGAACCGAAACGGTTTTTGACTTCGCCAGCGATGCGGGGATGATCAGCAACCGTTCAAAGTTGCGTCCCAGAACAGGCGCCATGATCAACGGACCGGTTTCGGTCATGTTTAGCATCAGGTGCTCCCTATCGAGACCGGCCTTCTGGATGGTCGCCCACGGAATGGCCAGCTTGGCCGTCATGGCTGTCGAGTCCGCACGGACTGTGCTGGTCCACTCGGCTGAAAACTGTGTCGATTCAGGGTTGGCACCGAGTGTCGGTAGGGAAAGGGGAAAGCCCTGCGGCGGTTTGGCGTCGTAGGTGCCCGATCGGTCTTTCTTGCCTCGCACGAAAACGAGCGATTCCGCCCGTTTGTCGGTCAATCGAAAAACCTGGTAAGCAAATGGATCTCGGCGGGGGTTACCGGCCGGATGCCAAAGGGCTTGAAACTGGTACTTCTGTCCTTGCGCGTCGCTGTCGTTGACGAACAGTTGCATTGCCAACGATTGGCCGAGCTTGGGCTGTATGTTCAGGGTTTTCCAGGGGAGGCTGATTTCAACGTCGTAGCCGGTACGAGTCCGCTGCGTACCGACTTGGACGTCGAGTTCGCCGCTTGCTTTCTTGCGATAGTCGGCCACTTGGACTCGGTGCTTGGTGGAGCCAGCCGCGGCGTCCGGGGCTACGACTACATGATAGCCGTCATCGATGCCACGATGGGGTGCGACGAACAGCTCGACACAGTCGCCGTCGCTCAACGCCTGTTTGCCAGCAGCCGGGTGGACCGAGCTGTCTTTGATCCGAGCCAGCAAGACGATGCCTTTTCGGTTCCAGCCAACTTGAATCGTCGCATCCAGATTGCTCGCGCTTCGCAGCTTGCCGCCGCGACCGGGCAGTGACACGACACGCAGCCCTTGATCCTTCCAGTCTTCTGGTTTTCCGTCGATTGTAACATCAACCTGTGGAATACCGCGTTCCGGCAACGGGGGCGTCTCATAGATCCAGTTGGCGGCATATCTTGCTCCGGAAGCGGAGACGCCAACGTGCAGATACCTGCGGCTTGGCTGATCCTTACCGGGTGGTGTGTTGCTCAGGTAGAGTTCGAAGCTGTCGTCATTCCAGACACTCGCATCGTCGCCACTGACTGACTTGCTCCATGGCACGGGCCGGCCACTAGTCTCTTTTCTTGCAGGGCGTTGATAGTTGACATAGAGGTTCTTGTCATCGTACCGAACCGTGGCCGAGCTTCCGCGACCGGTCGCCGGAACTGCTTTGTACGTGTCGAACAAGGAGGCTTCGTCGGGGGCATTCGGTGCAAGCCAAGTCGTGGTGGGCCACGCGGTCACGCCGCGGTCGAGAACGTTGAGGTCCAGTTCGGCGCGGAGTGAACCTCGTATGCCACTGCCATAAATCCAGGGCCTGTCTGTTTCCGTAATGGTGACAAGATCGGTGTTCGTTCGATAAAAACTCGGTGTTTCCCTAGTCCGCAGTCGGAATGGAATGGCGATATCATCCCGTCGTCCAACCGTGTCCGGTCGTGGGGCCGCGATCCAAAGCTGGCCTTCTGCATCCCGTTGGTCGCCCGGTGCGCCCACGTTCAACGCGGCGTGGTGGACCGATGCTTTAGGTAAACGTTCAAAGAAGATCGACCAGTTTTCATGCTTGTCGGTCGGTGTCAACGCAACAGTCGTCTGGTAACAGTAGGAGCAGGTGCAACCCGCGTCCGACGTCGGCATCAAGACGAGCCCACCCGCGGCAATTGCGTTGATGAAGCAACCGGCACGGACGCCACCGAAATTGTGAACGCCCGTGTCGCAAGCCAAATCGTCAATGCCGAGCGTGCTGGAACGAAACAGGAGCATGTTCTGGGCACCGGAAATCGATCCGCATCCATACGAACGGTTGAAGTCCCATGGTGTTGATGTGCCGGACAGCGGGTTTTTACGCGATTTCGTTGCGCCTGTACGCAGGTCATAGGCGATCGGTTCGCCGTAAATCGTGTCTCCGATAATAACAGGAGAACGTCGCATGGGGACGGTTCGCTTGTATAGCATGGCGCCCGTTGCTGTCTTGTAACCTGCCATTTGACCTTGGCCGGTTGCCAGTAGTACACCGTTTGAATTCCATAAATCCGTTCGCCCTGCAACGCCTTTTTCCGTTTTCCACAGCTGTTTTCCTGTCTTTGCATCGAGCGAGATCAGTCGGTGAATTGCCGGAAGCGACTCGCCCCGCTTTCGCGCACGGGTGACCACGGCCGGATCGGTTTGCTCAATAAAGTAGACGCGCTGATCATCCATTGAAATGGCATTGTGCCCCACGATTCCTTCGAGACGCTGCAGCCAACGAATCGATCCGTCCGGGGCCAGCATGAAGATTGCTTGGGACTGGCGCGTGGTTCCGATCGTGCCCAGCAGTCCTTCCGGGCCAATGGCAACGTAGCCCCATTTCAGGGACGGCGGATTTGGTTGGGATTCGGAAAGTGGCGGCAGCTGATAAGTTTGTACCGTCTTGCCCGTTGCCGCATCGAGTCGCAGACATTGATTATCGAGTACGACGTAGACCGAGTTCGCATCAGCAACAACATTCGCACCGGTCGTGAGGACCGGGAATCGCCCCACTTTCGCAATGTTGCGGCGCCAGATCTGGCGGCCGTTGTAGGGGTCGACTGCATAAAGAACATGCTGGCCGGTTACGAACATTCGTCCATTGATACAGAGCGGTGCGGGGCCCTTCCAGTGACGCGAGATCAGTTGCGCAGGTCCCGGTTCGCCAAACCACAGAAGTTTCAGCGGCACACGCGCTCGGCTCTCAGTAGAGCTTCCGGTCTTGGCTGCGCTGCCGTATTGATGGGTCCAGTCACCGGCCCCAGGCAACTTGCCACGGACGACCTGCACCCGGTTCTCTGTTACTCGGATTTCTTCCGGTGGCAGACCCGCATCGGCCAGCCATTTCACAATTGCCTTCGAGCCGTCCTTTGACTTGGGGCCACTGAATAGAATTGTGCCGCCGTAAGGACGCAGCAGGCGGTAAACGCTCTTCGCCTCCAAGTGTTTCCCGTTCTCCGAATCTCCGTCCAGCACAATCAAGTCCGCGAAGAAGTCGGGATAGGCCACGGTCTCCAGTCTGCCCTTGTTGACGACGACCCGAGTGCCCAGTAAATGGGCTTGATCCAGAAACTTCCGTACGGCAGCGACCTTCTGGGGATCATTTTCCAATGCGTAAATCGTCAGTTCGGATTGTGCTGCAAGCTGTTGCAGCAGCGGGCAGTCGAGATCGCCGAGCACAAGGCAGTAGCCCGTGTTCTTGCCGGCGTTTTTTAGTATCGATCGAGCGGACTTCGATGCCCCCGATTGGGAAGATGCGGATGCCGCCACGCCGGGCGAAATGATCGAAGCTTTCGAGATCGGCTTGCCTGTATAGCAAATGATCCGTCCGGAAGTCGTGCTTACCAGCAGGCTACTTTCTGCGACAGCTAGACTGCGCACCTGTCCGTCCGTCTTGTCTCGCCACAAACTCTTGCCCGTCTTGGCATTGATCGTTGTCACCGCGTCACGGCCGCCAACGACAAGTGTGTTGCCGGCAAGGATCAGCGTATAGGCACGTCCGTGCGGCGTTTCCCATTTGGTGCATTTTGCCAGCGTCGCTCCGGATTTCCATTGCGAAAAGTCGTATGCCGTGATCTTGCCACTGCCGGACATATAGAGTGTATTGTCAGACAGGACTGCCTGCAGTTTTCCGCGAAAGTCTCGCTTGACGCTGCCAGTCTTCAGGTCGAATGCCACGATGCCGTCGTTGGCATCGGGCTGGTATTCGCCCGGCATGATGTCAATGTCCGCACCCACATGACAACGCCAGCTAAGCAGCAGGTCGCCGGCAACCATGTTCCAGCTGCCACCCCACCGGTCTCCCCAAGTCGTTGGCCGGCTGTGGTAGTACAACAGTTTACCCTGATTCCGATCGTATGCCGCCGCAACACTGCGTCCGGTGGGCAGGAACAGATACTGTGACGTGCCAACAATATACCCTTGTGGTGAAACGCCCGTCACGGAATACGAAGGTGGATGAGGTTGCGGCATGTAGCCGATCCCGCTGGTGTCGTTCAGCCAGATGACGTGGCCATCGGTCGCTCGCAAAGCGTAAAAAAAGACTCCTTCATTCGGCCACATTCCTGCCGCGAAATAGACGAGCCCCTTATCGACGGCCACACCACTGCGGATCGGCCACCGTGACATCAACTGCTGGTTGCCAAACATAAGGTCGTTCTTCGGACCGCCTCGGCACTTCCAAATCAGGCGTCCATCGTCCGCCGACAGGCAGTAGACATGCCCGTCGTCCGAACCGACAAACAGCCGGCCGGCTTCGAGCGTGGGCGCAAAACGAATCGGACCCTCCGTGTAGAACGTCCATCGCGTCCGCCCGGTGGCCAGATCCAATGCGTAGACTTTGTGGTCGACGGAAGACCCGAAGTAGGCCATCTGGCTGGATGCTACTACCTCGTAGGCGTAGTCAAACGCCATGCGGTTCAATTCGCGGCCAGGCTCCGGCCATGCCGGCCTTGGTGCATGGGCCGATCGATAGATCCACTGCGAATGCAAGATGGTGGGCAGTGTGTCATCGGTTACTCCGCTTCGAGCCAAGTCGTGCCTGTAAGCCGGCCAGTCGCCCGCCCATAACATTGATGCCGGTACAACGGTCAACAACAGGATCAATGCGGTACCCAACGGTATGCGGTTATTCATGGTGATGGGCAGTTGTGGCACAGCAAAGCTCCTTGTGCGGCGGCAAGCCTTGTGGGCGAGCGGTCAATGGGCTGCAAACAGAAACGGGCAAGAAAACACGCGGACGGACGATCGGCTCGCTCAATCAGTGGCGGATTTGCCCATTGGTGAGGAAGAACGGATGCAGGGCAGGGGGGTAGCGTGAACTGGCCGATCGTGGTCGCCAGTATAGCACGCGCGGCCCGCAGCGATCAAATGGTGGGAACTTCCGACCGGTTTTCACGGGCGCTTATTTGCAAGAGGCACGCACGGCACGTGCATCCGGGATCCAAGAATGTTAGTATACCTGCAGGCGAAAAAGTTCCGCTTCGTTCGCTGCGCTCACTCCGCTCCACAAACGCCCCCATTCCAGAAACCAGATTCCACCTTAAACAACCCGATCCATCGTCTTAACAACCCAGATCACTTCACTGTTGATCCGAGGCCCTGCCACGTTAGGAGGCTTACGGTGTAACTTCTTTGCACCGTGTACGCATGTTTTTTCGAAACGTTAAGGCTGCAACCATGCAGTCTTTCACCTTCAATCTTGCGGGCAACGCCCGCGTTAGGAGTAGCGACGATGACGCTTGGAACACTTGTTTGCCTGGTGGGCGCTGGTTTTCTGGGGACCGTGCGGGATATCGACACATTTCAATACGCCGATGCAAGTGCGGCTCGCCAAGTCTGGGATCAGCGTGCCGAGTCAGGAACGGGCGTTCCGCTGAACGTTGTAAACGATCAGGGACGGCCGGTTCTGGAATTGACGGCCCCGTTCGCGTCGGAATCGAAACTGGGACGTGTCTACATTGATCGAAGAGTCAAACTGAATCTTGCGTCGGCAGGTGGCTTCCTTCTGGACGTCTTTACCGACGTTCCCGAGGCGTCTGGGCGGCTGTCGCTCTATTTCCACAGCAAGGGCGGCTGGTACTCAGCAGGAAAAGGGTTTGCCAAGAAGGGGTGGGATACACTTCGGTTTTCAAAAGCAGCATTTTCGGTCGAAGATAATCCGGTTGGCTGGCATGAAATTGACACGATTCGAATCGCAATCTGGCGGGGGCAATCGCGAGATCTGAAGATTCGATTCCGCCGCCTGGCGGCCACACAGCATGATGTCGCGCTAATTATTCCATCTGGGGACGCATCCGGCGAGTATAAGGCGGCTCGAAAAGCGGCCGAGGATGTCAGCGAAATTCTCGATGAACTTGGGCTGGGAACGGATGCGATCGATGATCAGGCGCTGGTCGGCGGCGCGTTGGGCGATCGCCGTGTGGCCATTCTCGCGTACAACCCCAAGTTGCCGAGTGCCGCGATCGATGCACTGATCAAGTTTGTCGACCGTGGCGGAAAGGTGTTTCTCTGTTACGGACTACCGAATGCACTGGGTAAAGCACTTGGGTTTTCCCAGCCCAAATACGTTGGACGAAAACGAGCCGGACAGTTTGCCGAGGTCCGTTTTGGCACCAAGAACATCACTGGCCTGCCCAAGAGCATGCGGCAGGCTTCATGGAACATCACCGCAGCCAAACCGGCCGGATTCGGTGCACGTGTGATTGCCGAGTGGTTCGACGAAAATGGGAAGTCGACCGGGTTGCCCGCAATGTTGCTGAGCGATCGGGGCGCCTTTTTCTCGCATATCATCTTGAACGACGATCGCCCGATGAAAAAGCAGATGTTGGCCGCGGTACTCGGAAGCCTCGATCCGGCTCTGTGGCAGCAAATGGCCAACAATGCACTCGACAAGGTTGTTCCGGTGGGCCATCTGACGACCATCGGTGACCTGACGCGTTTCCTTGCAGCTTATCAGCGAGACTCCGTGGATTTACACGACGGACTCCAGACTTTGAATGCGGCAAAGCAGAAACTGGCAGCCGGGGCATATCCCGAAGTTGTTTCTCTGGCCGGGGAAGCGCACCGCCAATTGTGCCGGGCATATATGATGGCTCAGGCGAGCCCGAAAGTGGAGGGGAGGGCGTTCTGGAACCACTCGGGTACCGGTGCCTATCCGGGTGATTGGGACCGTACGGCCAAACAACTGGCTGAAAACGGATTCAATATGGTCCTGCCGAACATGCTGTGGGGCGGACGCGCGCACTTTCCGAGTGATGTCTTGCCACGCAGTCGCACCTATGAGCAATATGGTGATCAGATTGCCCAATGTCTGGCCGCCGCCAAGAAGTACGGGCTGGAAGTCCACGTCTGGAAAGTGAACTTCAATCTGTCCGGTGCCCCGAAGGCGTTTGTTCAGAAGATCCATCGCGAGCATCGTAACCAAGTGTCGGTTGATGGCAAGGCACACGATTGGCTCTGTCCGTCAAATCCGGAAAACTTTGAATTGGAACTGGCCAGTATGCTGGAGGTGGTTCGCAAATACGATGTGGATGGTATCCACTTCGATTACATTCGATATCCCGGACGCGATAAGTGTTATTGCGACGGGTGCCGAAAACGGTTTGAGGAGCAAACCGGACACCACGTTGCGAATTGGCCCAAGGATTGCTATTCCGGTCCGCTGCGCGAAGCCTATACCCAGTGGCGATGCGACCAGATCACGCGGGTTGTTAAAGCCGTGCATGACGGTGCCAAGAAGATTCGGCCCGACATCAAGATCTCGGCCGCCGTGTTCGGCGCCTATCCGGCCTGCCGCGAATCGGTGGCTCAGGATTGGCCCGAGTGGATCAAAGCCGGCTATCTCGACTTTGTCTGCCCGATGGATTACACGCAAAGCGATATGAACTTCATCGGGTTGGTTACGAACCAGCTCAAGCTGATTGGCAGTCGCATCCCGCTCTATCCGGGAATCGGCCAATGGCGCTTGCCCGATGACCGGACGGTCGGCCAGATCTTTCTGGCTCGCAAACTGGGCGCTTCGGGCTTCACGATTTTCAATCTGACTGCTGGTTCCATC
>JAJSAJ010000672.1 GCA_024274855.1 Planctomycetota bacterium
CGTACGAGGTGACGGAATCGAAGCCGAGATCATGCACAAGGCTCTTGGGATCGACAGGCTTCTTTTCCCCAGGCAAAATGGTTCGTCCCCAGACTACGGCATTCACATGCACACCGGGCAATCCCGCTACACGGGCTTTCTTACGAAAAACGTCAAGTGCCTTTCGAGTGGCCTGAACGGAACCGAAATTCGCGATCAAGGTGGTCAGGTCGTATATCGAAAAATACGGTTTACCATCGATCTTCCAATACGACGGATGATGAAAGTAGTCTCGTATAACATGATCGCAGATCTTGTCGAACGTGGCAGGCGAAACCTTGCCAGGAAAAAGAACGTCGCGTGGCGCGCCGCGATGATAGGGATGAATGTCGGTCCAATCGTGGTTGGCCCACATGAGGGCAAACTTCACGCGATTGTTGTTTGCTGCCTTGAGAAACCCTCGGTCAATGGGACGATCCAGATAGGGACCGTCATCGTAGTAGTACCAGTCGAAGATGAAGGCATCGATCCCATGGTCGGCAGCCGCGTCGATTTTCTGAGCCATTACCTTCGGATCCGATTCGTCCTGGTAGCCCCAGAGCGGCACTTTCGGCTGTTGATGGCCGGCAAAACGAGGTCGCGCCGCCTTGACCAGATCCCATTCGGACCAGCCTTTCCCCTTGAGTTTGACATTTCGAGGATCACCCGGATGGTAGTTACCAAAATAGTAGGAAGCGACCGTGATCGGGTGCTCTGAACCGCCCGGGCTCTCCGCACGCATTGTGGGACACATCAGGAACCAACAACAGACAAGGCCCAGAACCGCAGTTGCGCGTCGCATGCTCTCTATCCTCCAACTTGTTTATTCACATTGAGGTCGACACCCGGAACATATCAACCGCAATCACTCGATGTAACTCTCTTCACGAGCCACTCTTCACGACTGCTTCTTCACCATCCCAACGGCCGCGCGATTGCAAACGACTTCGGTTACATGGCGAGGCGCGTTATCTTGATCGAATCCGGAACAAAGACAAACGACTCAAGTCGGTCCCAAGAATATCAGCGGTGCGGCGTTCACGATTCTGTTCCTCGGCATTCGGTCTTCGCGTCCAGCAAACGGAAACTTCACAAGAGGATACGAGGCAGCGATCCTCATTCGGCAGGAAGCCGCCTCCCATAATAACACATCGAGTCGGATGAAACCAAACTTAGGGCCGGCAAATCCATTGTTGTCGCGTTTACTGGAGGGCATTCGTGCGGCGATCCTCCTTAGCTGCGAGACGGATTCACCCATGGGGCGAGCCCATGGGGGTCTGTACGCGGAAGAGTGCGACAGTCATTGATCGGCGAATCCTTAGTGATACTCCGGCCAAACATTCCGACCGGTTGTGGAACCTGCTTGATCTGGCGTTCGCAAGGGCTATATTCAGTTCTATTGAAATAGCTCACGTTAGTCACAACCGATCCAGGATAGGTTCCTGGTCGTGGCATTACTACCGGCACCGTTGCCTGTCGGCCGAGTTGGGACGGTTTGTGAGTAGGGATCCGTTGGGGTACGTAGACAGCAGCGGTTTTTACCTCGCATACTTCGCGCCGACTGGTCTTGACCCTTATGGCCAGTGGGTTTGGCCATGGGATCCGAGGGCCAGTTGGTGGCCGTCAGACCAGCCCTGGTGGAATGTGAGGATTCCAGTAACGGACAACTACGGTGCAGCCTCATCGGCTGTATTCGGACGGGTCGGCCAGGGGCCTACCCAGGGTGAATTTGTTATTGCGACAGGAGCAACTGCTACCGCTGGGTTGGTATTGCCGGCTGTCATCCCGGCTGGCGTAGCTGAGACGGGGACTTGTGGGGTCTGCCTTGCTGAAGGTCAGAGTGTGATAGGATGGGTGATGAGTGGTCGCGTAGCCATACAGAGCGCACCGATTACCACTCATGCAATATTGGGTGCGGAGGCGGGACTTGTAGTGGAAGGTCAGGCAGTAACAGACGCGTCAGCTTTCACCGTCATCAAATCCGGCGGAGAGCTGTTCGTGTTGGGAGCACGGAACTTCGGTGGCACGCTTGCCGTCTTGGAGACCACACGGCAGGCTGTTATAAGTTGCTTCAGGTGATATCGCATGAGCTCGAAGGAGAGAGACACGCGTTTTTCGCTGGTGGCGAATCTCAACGTGGAACGTCGCCAGTTGGAAAGGCAATATCGAAGTCGGCTGCCTGAGTGTGATAGCCAAGCTACCCTGTTAAGTGTCCATCTTGGCAATCTGGTTGACCGCTTAGCGACGCTCAGTGGTTTGCAAATCATCAGAGGCGGCCCTTTTAGTGTTGAGGAGATTCGCTCGCAAACCCAGTTTGTCTGCACCGATATCTGCGTAAGTGCAGTATCTGACATTCTCGAATCGATTATTGACACGGTTGGCGAGAGTGCGCTTTTCCGTGGGCTTTGGAACGATTTTACGAAACTCCATTGCGTGATTTGGGAAGGTGCCGAGAAACAAGAACTGGATACGGCTATTCATTCACTATTTTTTGGAGCTGCTGCGTTGTATGTTTTTTCCAAGTGCGAAGACGGCAGCTTTGTGCTTGAGGATGCGTGGATTCCAATAGCACGTGAGCTTGTGCCAAAAGCCTGTTTTGACGGATCGGCGAATGAACAGCTGGCTCAGATCGTGGGCACTCGCCTTCGCAAGGAAATCGAAAGAGTCGAGCAGTAGAATAGGAATTTGATCTCCCATAGCGTGTCATTTATGAGCGGAATATGTGAGGGCAGGCGTGGTAGGGGACCATTTTCTGACTATGGTTCCAAAAAGACAGAAGTAGCGCAGTAAGCCCTCGGTCTCCATCAGATGGCGCGCAGCACGACCGACAGGCGGGGGATGGGAATGAAGGCGAGAAGCGCGCGTGACTCTATACTAATAGGAAAAAGTAACGCGCCGGTGTTCTCCCCCGAGGCGAGTCCAAGCGAGGGGGAGATGGTGCGGCCGAGTCGACCATCGAGCGCAAGAAGCTCGAACCACGCGCCGGGCGCGAATGAAGTGACAGAAAGCGGTCATTTCGGATTTTTTTCCATCCGTCAGTACAGACCAGTAGCCCGTCGAGTTGGAAATCGACTTGAAAACCGGCCGGTCCATGTTGCACACGACCTGTCTCTTTCTTTTCTGGCCGGAGTGCCGGAGTTATGTCACCATGACACAAGCGCCGGACGCCCCTGCCGACTGCCGCTCCGGTGGTGGACCCCGTCCAGGCCGCCGCGGATTCTGTTTCTGTTCCGATGCCTGCCCGTACCATCCAAAAAGCCATCTCAGAATGAAATCACTTCGTGGAGAGGGTATTCGGTGGCGGATTCGGACGTCATTTCATCCGAAGGGAGGCTGAGTATTGCGGGTGAGTGGCGGGAGTGCCGCACAGGTTTTCACACCGAGCACCGGTCGGAGCTTGTTCCTAAGA
>JAJSAJ010000673.1 GCA_024274855.1 Planctomycetota bacterium
CACACAGACAACCTACCGTTGAAATTACGTGGTAAATCGAACTGCCTGAAAATGTTCTTACCCTTTTGTGCGGAACTTGATCGCCAGCGTCCTAACCGCTTCAATTTGCCCAAAGGTCGGGGGTTTTGACCAGGCCGGGGCGGGACTGGAAGCGGGGTGGGATTCACGATGTGACTACTTTGCTTGCTTGCTGGTGGTGGATTGTTTGGCCGTTCTTGGTCCGGCTCGGCAAGCCGGACCTACCAGCCGGACCTACTTTACTTGCTTGCTGGTGGCGGATTGTTTGGCCGTTCTTGGTCCGGCTCGGCAAGCCGGACCTACCAGCCGGACCTACTTGGTGTGCGAGCGAGTGTGCAACATCGCGCATGTGGACTATTTGGCTTCAGCAAAACGAGACAGTTCCCCAAAACGGTGGAGACTCCCGGTCGGCAGCGTCGATGGTTTGCCAGCTCGAGCACCGGGTGCCGGCACCTTGGGACGAGGCACTTGCGGCCGATGACGCGTTTTTCGGCGGCCTTTTTCAGTCACACGGATCTCTGGCATGAAATGTGCAACCGGAGGCAGATCAGTCCTTGTTCGAGGCGTACTCGAACAGCGGACGCTCGGTCCGCGGGATCCTCGGCGTGAATTGTCACCACAGTGGTTGTGTTGCCCCTGACCATTGGGTGTTGCCAGCGTGTGTCGTTGGTGCGTCGAAGATCCCGCCGTTTTTTTTGCTGACACGGTTCGCCTGTGGTGAAATGTCTCCTGCCCGCCTCCTGCCCGCCGCCAAGAGCGGCGGGCAGGAGGCGGGGGCTTGAGAGTGACACGTTGCCTTAGCTCAATAGACTCGCTCACCAACGGCACAAGGCCGTTGGGGTCGATCAACCGAAAAAACAGCAGTGAGATACAAATACTACTGCAGACGGCTAAAGTGTTACCACTTTACATTCTTCACTACCTCGCCTCCCCCCCGCCCGGTTCCGGTCGTATGACGACCGCAGGCGGCGAGTTTCCGCCAGCGCGCCGGCGTTCGGGCTTTGGAGTGCCGGCTATTGACGGAGCGGGTTGCTTTTCCTACCGTAGGGGTTTGAAATGCCCTTTCGGCGGCTGTGTCGCTGCGTGGGCGCGTGCCAGCGTAGCTTCAATTGGCAGAGCACCGCATTCGTAATGCGGGGGTTGTGGGTTCGACTCCCACCGCTGGCTCTTTTTCTTCGCACATGGGCCTCTGCCCTCGCTTTTTCAACCGCTGCCCGCTGGATTGAGGGGAACCTGCAAATGGCGCAAGGTTTGGACATTGATATTCGTGAGATCGTCTTGGCCAACAGCACGTTTGGGCCAGTTGAGATTGCTCAATTGGCACATGCTGTGTCCGATGATTCCACCCGCTTGGGCGTGCTTCGGGATGCCGTTCAGGAGCTTGAGTCGATCGAAGGCCGCACGCCGGCGACTGCGGTGCGTTTGGGCGTTTGTTACTTCCTGGTGGGGCGTAACCAATCGGCGATCGACACGCTACAGAATGCGGACGGCAGCGCACTGGCTCTGTTTTATCTCGGCAAGGCCCAGTACGTAGTTGATGATTTTGATGCGGCCATTACCAGTTATGGCACGGCCAAGGCGGCCGGTTACAGTGCTGACGAGTGTGCGTTGGCGATCGCCGAGTCACAGCGGAGCGCCGGCGATGGCCAAGGCGCGCTGGCTACTCTGGACGAGTTGTTTGGTGCGGTCGAACAGACTGCCGAGTATCTGTATCAGCGGGCGGCCACCGTCGCCGCACTTGGCGGAAACCCGGCGGAAGTGATCGCGTTGTACGAGCGGGCTGCTGCTGTGGATCCGATGCACGCAGGCGCTCTGTTTGGTTTGGCCCTGGAAAATGACCGGCGTGGGAACGACGACGAGGCAGTCGCGTTGTACGAGCGGTCGGTGCAACGGTTCCCGGCCCATGTCGGTGCCTTGTTGAATCTGGGAATCCTCTACGAGGATCGTGAGCGGTACGACAAGGCTCAGGCCTGCTATCGCCGAATCCTGGACGCGTATCCGCATCACCCACGCGCGCGGCTGTATTACAAGGACGCGACGGCTTCGAGCGACATGTTCTACGACGAAGAAGCACAGAAACGAAACGAGCGGCTGAATCAGATTCTCTCGATTCCCGTTACAGACTTTGAACTGTCGGTCCGCAGCCGGAACTGCTTGGAAAAAATGGGCGTTCAGACCCTTGGCGATTTGACACGAACGTCCGAACAAGAGCTGCTGGCCAGCAAAAACTTCGGCGAGACGTCCCTGGTCGAGATTCGGGATATGTTGCGATCCAAGGGGCTGGAACTGGGCCAGTTTGCCCATCAGCGAGCCGAACCGGAGGGGCCGGTCGATACGTCCCATTTGTCACCTGACGAACAGGCTGTGTTGGATCGCCCCATTGCCGATTTGAATCTCTCGGTGCGAGCTCGCAAGTGTATGGTGCGATTGGGGTTGAGTACGATTGGCGAGTTGCTGCGAAGGACGGGCGACGACTTGCTGGAGTGTAAGAACTTTGGGATTACCAGCTTGAATGAAGTGCGCGAGAAGCTGACGCTAATGAACCTCAAGCTGCGCGGCGACTAATGGCGGCTTCCCCATTCTCCTTTCGGTTGCACCGTACAGATGCCGGCTGTCGCGCGCGGTCTGGTACCCTGCAGACGCCTCATGGCCCGGTCGAAACGCCGGCGTTCATGCCGGTCGGTACCCAGGCCACCGTGAAGGGCCTCGTTACGCCCCTGTTGCGGCAGACCGGTGCGCGGATGGTGCTGGCCAATACCTATCATTTGGCCTTGCGGCCTGAGGTCGAGGTGGTGCAGGCCCTGGGCGGTCTGCATCGCATGATGGCCTGGGATGGTCCTATCCTGACCGACAGTGGCGGCTTTCAGGTCTTCAGCCTCCGCCGCTTGGCCGAGGTCAGTGATCAGGGCGTCGTCTTCCGGTCGCATATCGATGGCCGACTGCTGACATTCAGTCCGGAACGGGTGGTTCAGATTCAGCGGGCCCTGGGTAGCGATGTGGCGATGGTCCTGGATCATGTGGTCCAGCTTCCGTGTGAGGCCGAGTTGGTTCGGCAGGCATGCCAACGCACCGTCTTGTGGGCACAGCGGAGTCTGCAGGCGGCCCAGCAGCTGCGCTCGGACCCGCCGCAAACTTTGTTTGCCATCGTTCAGGGCGGGCTCGATCCGGAGCTTCGCGTCTGGTGTGCCGAGCAGCTTGTGGCCCTTGACTTCCCGGGTTACGCGATTGGGGGGTTAAGTGTTGGCGAGACGCCCGACGAAATGTATGCCATGCTGGACGTGACCTGTCCTGTCTTGCCCGACGATCGGCCCAGATATCTGATGGGGGTTGGGCGACCCGAAAATATCTTGCAGGCGATCGAACGCGGCATCGACCTGTTCGATTGCGTGATGCCGACACGAAACGGTCGCAATGCGTTGGCGTTTACCGATCAAGGGCCCGTTCGGTTGCGTAACGCGATCCACCGGAGAGATCCGCGACCGTTGGAAGCCGATTGCGATTGCCTGGCGTGCCGGCACAGTCGTGGGTACTTGCGGCACCTGTTCATGGCTGGCGAGATGCTTGGACCGATTCTCCTGTCGATCCACAATCTGACCTATTACCAACGGCTGGTCGCCGGGGCACGAGCTGCAATCCAACAAGATCATTTTGCCCAGTTTCACGCTGAAAAACAAGCTCGATGGTGCGGGTCATCGGGCGATTCGGCCGTTGAGCAACGCTGAAAACGTGTGCCCTGGCATTGCTTGCCCTTGCTCGTTACACGCCAAGACCTTAAGATAATTCGCTATTCATTGGGGTGTTCGGCCCGGCTGCGTCCCGTCGGGCCGTTTTCTGTGCCCAGCGGATGTACTCGGATGCGGACGTGTTTCCTAGGTGGTGGCGGCCCACCCCTTCGGCTGTGGCCTGTCACATGAGGGGAAGTGATCGATCGATGTTCAAGGCGTTTGATCCGAGTTGTTGGATACTGTTGGCACAGGAAAAAGGTGGAGATGCTCCGCCGCTTGGTGGGTTTGAACAGCTGCTCGGCGGGCCTTGGATCCCGCTGGGGATGGTGATGGTGCTGTTCTACGTCCTGATGATTCGGCCCGAGCGGCGGAAACGGGCCGCACTAGCTCAGATGCTCAAAAACTTGAAGAAGAATGACCGGGTTGTGACGATCGGCGGGATTCTGGGAACCGTCGTTAACATCCAAAAAGATTCGGATGTCGTGGTTTTGAAAGTCGACGACAGCGGCAACGCACGTCTGCGATTCCAACGCAGTGCGATTGCGCGTGTGGTGTCGGATGATGGATCCGCTTCGTCGAAAAATACCTCGTAGCACTCCCGGATAGGACACGCCCCAAAGACCATTGATTTGCGGACAAAGTTAAGCGATCCATGACAGCGGACCGGTTTCGGCCCGATCCATGGCTCGCATTCAATTGGCGGCCATGCCGCTACGCGTTGATTCGTACATGCACGATTTCCGTGCGGGAATTAGGAAGTTCCTGTTATGCCGCTTCAAATGAACCTGCCTTCGTTATTGGCCGAACAAGCTACCACATTGGCCGAAAAAAGTGCCGAAACACCCATACAGGATACGGTGCTGAACTCGCTGTATGTGTTGGTCATTTTCTTTGTGGTGCTGATACTGCCTTTCTTGATCGGATCGTTCATCGCCAAAACCGTGCGTATGCGCGATTACGGTTGGCGTATCGGCTTGATCCTTTGTACGGTCTTCTGCGCGACGTTGATTGTTGTGCGCAGTTGGAATCCGGAGACAAATAGCTTCAAGATCCCGCTCGGTGTTGACCTGAAGGGGGGCGTGATTCTGATCTATGAAGTGGAAACCAGCAAGGATCCAAACGCCGCTAATAAAGAGGATGATTCCCAGGATATCAATATGAACGATCTGGTCACCGCCTTGACCAATCGTATCAATCCGAGTGGTACCAAGGAAATCGTGGTCCGTCCCTATGGTGACCGCCAGGTCGAGATCATCATTCCCGAGGTCGACCCGATCGAAGTGGATCGTATCAAGCAGTTGATTAGCACGGCCGGATCGCTCGAGTTTCGTATTGTTGCGAATCACGAAGACCACCCGGACATCATCGAGTTGGCGATTGAACAGGCTCAGGATCCCACCGATGTGCGCCGCCTGTCTAAAAGAGTGATGCAAGGGAAAGGAAAAGAAGAGAAACTCGTGGGGCTGTGGGTCGAGGCCGCGAAGTTGAAAATGAGCGCTTCGGAGATCGTCCCCTGCATCGTCCGCAATGCACAAACGGGTCGAATCCTGGATATCGCCAAGATGATCGATGCCGGACAGTTGAAGCCGATCCGGAACAATGAACAGAAACTGGTCAAGTGGCTCGAGTCGAACGGGATTCAGAATGTCGAGATTCTGATGGCAGCCGATCAGGATCCCGAAAACGTCGTGATCGGTGAGGATCTGGGCGTCGTTTCCGGGGGCGTCGACGATTTCCTGAGCCCGTGCGTTAAATTCCGGTTAAGGTCCGCTGGTGCCGAGAAGTTCCGCTGGATGACCAGCCAGAACTTGCCCAGTACCGACAGAACCCCGCCCTTCTATCGCCATCTGGGTATCGTGTTGGACGGGCGTCTGCTGTCGTTTCCCCGGATCATGAGCACGATTAGTGATAGCGGTCAGATCACCGGTAACTTTACCCAGGAAGAAGTTGATTTTCTGGTCGGCGTGTTGCGCGCCGGTCGCCTGCCCTCCTCGTTGAAAAAAGAGCCGATCAGCGAGAATCAGATTGGGTCGATGCTGGGTGATGACACGATTGCCAAGGGCAAACGAGCGATCGGCATCTCGTTGCTGGCCGTTCTGGTCTTTGTCGGATTCTATTACCGCTTTTCTGGAATCGTCGCCTGCATTGCCCTGCTGTTGAACCTGTTGTTCATTTTCGCGTTGATGATTCTGTTGAAAGCACCGCTTACACTGCCCGGTCTGGCCGGCCTCGTCCTGACGGTCGGTATGTCCGTTGACGCAAACGTTCTGATTTTCGAACGTATTCGGGAAGAAATTAACCGCGGCGCCGCACTGCGCATGGCGATACGTAACGGATTCGGAAAAGCGACAACGACCATCGTCGATGCCAACGTGACAACGTTGATCACCGCGATCGTCCTGTACGCGATCGGAACGGATCAGATTCGAGGTTTTGCCGTTACGTTGATCCTGGGCATCCTGATGAGTATGTTCACCGCCATTTTCTGCTCGCGCGTCGTCTTCGATATCGCCGAGCGAAAGCACTGGCTCAAAAAGTTGAAAATGATGCGAATTATCGGCGGTACGAAAATCGACTTCATTGGAAAACGACACGTCGCAATTGTCGGATCGATCTTGGTGATCGTGATCGGGTTGGTCGGCGTCGGGTTACGCGGTGAAAGCATCTTTGATATCGACTTCACCGGCGGAACGTCGGTCACCATGGTCTTGAATGACTCGATGCCGCCGGAAGAAGTACGCCATCGCCTGGATACTGAATTGGGTAAGCTGGAACGAGGCGCGCAGTTCACGGTCAGCACCGTAAGCGTCAAGGACCGACCTGAGAATAGTGTCTATAAGGTCGATTCCGATGTGGAGCGAGTGGAAGACCTTGAAGAGCACGTGATGCACGCGTTTCGAGATAAACAAGGCGAGAGCTTGCTGACAGCCTACCATGTGGATATCGTCGCCATGCGCGTGGGGCGTGTTCAACAAAGTGCGGCCCCCGCGGACTCGACGCCCCAAACGCCCGAGCCCGCCGTGAAACCACCGGCAGAAACCAAGCAACCGGCCAGTCCGAAAAAAAGTGACGCGGCTCCGAGCCAACCAGCGAAAAAAGCTGAACCTGCCAAGAAGACAGAACCCGCTAAGAAGACAGAACCTGCTAAGAAGACAGAGCCGGCTAAGAAGACAGAGCCGGCTAAGAAGACAGAGCCGGCTAAGAAGACAGAGCCTGTGAGCGAGCCGGCCAAGAAGAGCGAGGCGACGAAGGATGCGACGGCGAAGCCGGCCGGAAACTCGACATCGAGTCGCCGCAATGACTTGCCTTCGAATGACATGCTGGCCTTGGCCGACGTGCGACTGGCTCAAGCCGATCCGGCCAAACCGACTGCTGCCAAAAACGTCTCTCCTACTCCGA
>JAJSAJ010000674.1 GCA_024274855.1 Planctomycetota bacterium
CGCAATGCGGCCGTTCGGGCCCATACCGAGCTCGTTTTTGCCGAAGTGACGGTCGATCCTGACGCGAAACCGGGCCGGCGAGAGATCCGAGTGATTACCAAACGGGGTATCTCCAACGCGATCTCCTTTTATGTGGGCCAGGTACCCGAAGTCGCCCGCAAACCGATGAAGACCGCTCGGAAACCCGTGCTCGGCAAGGAGTATCTGGCCCAGCGCAAGCGGCCGCCGGAAGAAGAGGAAATGCGCATCACCGTGCCGTGCACAATGAACGGCCAGGTCGCCGCGGGCGAAGTAAACCGGTATCGTTTTCAGGCGAGCAAGGGGCAGCGTCTGGTCATCTCGGCCAAAGCTCGGCACCTGATCCCCTACGTTGCCGATGGCGTTCCGGGCTGGTTCCAAGCCGTGCTGAAGCTTTCCGACGCGAACGGCAAGGAGTTGGCGTATGACGACGATTTTCGTTTCGACCCCGATCCGGTCCTGTATTTTGAGGTCCCAGCGGACGGCGAGTATGTGCTCGCAATCAACGAGGCGCTCTTTCGCGGCCGCGAGAGTTTTGTCTATCGAATCACGATCGGTGAACTGCCGTTCGTGACCAGCATCTTTCCGTTGGGTGGCCGTGTGGGCGAACCGGTCAAGATTGCAATGGACGGCTGGAATCTGGAGACGGCCACGCTAGTGCCTCCGCCCAAAGACGCAAAACCCGGAGTCCAACTGATTGCCGCCACCAGTGGGAAACTCGTCTCCAACTACGTGCCGTTCGCCCTCGATACGTTACCCGAGTGCCTGGAACAGGAGTCCAACGACGAACCCTCCAAGGCGCAAAAAGTGAGCCTGCCGATTATCATCAACGGACGAGCGGATCGGTCTGGCGATTGGGACGTCTTTGAGGTGGAAGGAAAAGCCGGTGAGACAATCGTTGCGGAAGTGCGCGCACGCCGGCTTGGTTCCCCGTTCGATTCCTTCCTTAAAGTCACTGGCGCCGATGGCAAGATCATTGCGTTGAACGACGACCACTACGATGCGGCATCGGGATTGAATACCGACCACGCCGATTCCTACCTGATGGTGAAGCTGCCCGCCGACGGGAAATACTACTTTCATCTCGGCGACGCGAGGCGACACGCGGGAAAAGAATATGCTTACCGGCTCCGGATCAGCCGGCCGCAACCGGATTTCGTGTTGCGTGTGATCCCCTCACGGATCGTTATCCGCAGCAAGTCGTCTGCCGCGGTGACCGTCTTTGCCATACGCAGGGACGGATACGAGGGACCGATCAAGCTGAGCGTCAAAGACTTGCCGGACGGACTCGAATCGCCTGGCGCCACGTTGCCGGCCAAGAAAGAGATGATCAGGTTGGCGGTGAAAACCAGTCTTACCGAAATGGACAAGCCGATCAACCTTACCATCGTCGGCAGTGCGAAGATCGGAGACCAAGAGATTGTGCATGAGGCCGTGGCGGCCGAGGATAGAATGCAAGCCTTCCTTTGGCGGCATCTGCTGCCCGCGGCAGACGTGCCGGTCCTGGTCTACAATCCAGCCTACAAGCCACCGGCCGATCGCGTGCGCCCGCCGATCCGTGACGAAGATAGACCGAAGGGAGCGAAACGGACGTTGAGAAAGTCATCGGTCGATTGGTATTTGAAACAGATCGAAAACCTCTATCAGCATTGGTTCTTCACCGACGATTTCGCCAACCGGCAGATCGCGAGCATAGAAGCACGTCTGATAAAATGACCCAACGAAGCAGGCCGGAGCTTGTACCGCTTCTCTTGGCTCTTTCAGGGGAATTAGTTGGCCACCGCCACGTTGATCCTGCGAGGGTGCGCCGCACTATTGCCACCAGATCGTTTGATGCCAAGTCGGGAGTGGCTCCTGCTGACCCGGATTGCGAGGTGCGTCCCGGACCGGAACGCGGTTGGCAATTCGTATTGCAACATGACCCCATATTCCGGTGTGTCGGCGTTTGCCGGACGCTTCGTGCATAAAACGCCCGAGATAAACGGTGGCGGCGCGATTGCGGGCATTCGTGCGCCAAAACCACGATAAACAAAGGGCCGACGCGTCTAGAAGCCGAAAACCGCACTAGATGGTATTATGGTGTCGAAAATAATACAGCCACTCATCAAATTGCCCGATTTTGTCTTCTGTTCCGCCGACCGCCCGTTTAAGATTCTTTACTCTTGTTATCTGACTTCAACTCGCTGTCGACGGAATGGCGAAGGATATTCCCTTCAACCTGATACACGACTTCCTCGGCGATATTGGTTGCCAGATCAGCGATTCGTTCCAGATTGCGTACCGCGCCAAGCATACGGCAGATCGAATCCGCCAGCTCAGGTTGCTCCTTGAGTTCCTGAATGGCAGTGCGTTTTGCCTTTCGCTTCATCTTGTTGACCTGCTCATCCATCGAGCAAACATGGCGAGCACGCTTGCCGTCACCTTGCACGAGCGAATCGAGTGCCTCGTTGAGCATCGCTTCGGCCCGCCGTGACATCGCATACAAATCGAATGGAAATGTAAAGTTGGGCCGCTTCGTTGACGCGATAGCTTTTCGAGCGATATTCGCTGCCAAATCGCCGATACGTTCCAGGTCATTGTTGATCTTGAGTACGGAGACAATGAAACGCAGGTCGCGGGCAACCGGCTGATGCAACGCGAGTACCTTCAGGCACTCCTCTTCGTTCGCTATTTCCATGCGATCAACCTCTTCATCGCGATCAACCACGGTCTGAGCGCTGTCGCGATCGCGTTCGTGCAGAGCTTTGACCGCCGTGTGCAGTTGTAGCTCCACAATCGCGCCAAGCGACAGGATTCGTTGTTTCAGATTAGCGACTTCCCGAATGAAGTGAGCGGGCATGAGCAAAGTCCTGAATAGGGAATTGGTGCACGATTGATCCGACCTATCCGAATCGCCCCGTAATATACGCTTCTGTTTCTCTCAGACGAGGGGTCGTAAAGAGTGTTTCGGTGTTTCCATACTCGAGAATGCGTCCGAGATACATCAGTGCCGTGTAGTCGCTGACTCGAGACGCCTGTTGCATGTTGTGCGTGACAATCAGAATTGAGTAGTCTCCGCGGAGTTGATCGATCAAGTCCTCGATCTTACCGGTTGCGATCGGATCGAGTGCCGAGCATGGTTCATCCAGCAGCAGTACTTCCGGTTCCGAGGCAATTGCACGAGCGATGCAGAGTCGTTGTTGCTGGCCGCCCGACAAGCTGAAGCCGCTTTCTCGAAGGCGATCCTTCACTTCGTCCCAAAGCGCGGCCCCCATCAAGCTTCGTTGGCAGACTTCTTCCAGAACAGCTCTATCCCGCTCGCCATCAATCCGAAGTGGGTAGACGACGTTCTCGAAAATGCTCATCGGAAATGGATTGGGCTTTTGGAAGACCATTCCCATTCGTTTGCGCAATTCAATGACGTCGACGTTCGGCGCGAATATATTGTCCCCGTTCAGTTTCATGTCACCGGCGACTCGTACGCTATCGATCAGGTCGTTCATGCGGTTGACTGAGCGCAACAAGGTCGACTTGCCACAACCGGATGGCCCGATTAACGCAGTTACCTTGCCTTGTGGAATCGGTATTGTAATGTCGAACAATGCACGTTTCTCTCCATACCACAAACTGAACTGCTCGATTTCCAATACCGGGGGTTCGGCGAGTACTTCACGATGGAGTTCAGCGGTTACGTATTCACCTGCCTCAATTCGGTGAAGGCGGTCGGTTGAGGTTGCGGCATGATCGCCCGATTTCTGGTCGAACTTGTTGTTGAACGTCGGAGTGTTTGCCGTAAGCATGGTGGAAGCAGGCATCGGTTGATCGTTCTCGGTAGTCATTTGGATCACCTCTCAGTGGCATGTAAGTCCGGCACGTGATGGAAGCGTGGTAGCTTGTCGGATCGCAATGACCGTACTCGTTAGAACTTGCCGAACTCAAACCGTTTTCGTAAATGGGCTCGCAGCCAAATGGCCAATAAATTCATCACACCAATCAAGACAATCAGCAGCAAGGTCGTGGTGAAGACCATCGGCTTGGCCGCTTCGCTGTTCTGACTCTGGAATCCTAAGTCAAACACATGGAATCCCATGTGCATGAAACTGCGCTGCAGGTGGACGTACGGAAACACTTGGTCGACGGGCAATTCTGGAGCCAGTTTGACGGCACCGACCAGCATCAGTGGCGCGACTTCCCCCGCTCCGCGTGCCATGGCCAGAATCATCCCCGTCATTATTCCGGGAAGGGCTCGAGGCAAGACGATTCGTCGGATCGTTTGCCACTTTGTCGCGCCGCAAGCGAGCGAGCCTTCTCGCATTGATCGTGGCACGGCCGCCAATGCTTCCTCAGTCGATACGATCACAACCGGGAGTGTCAACAATGCCAACGTAAGGGAGGCCCACATCAGACCGCCGGTACCGAATGTCGGACTCGGTAAACGAGTGGCGAATAGCAACTGATCGATTGATGCACCGACGATATAACAGAAAAACCCCAAGCCAAAGACTCCAAACACGATACTTGGGACACCGGCCAGATTATTGACGGAAATCCGCACAATACTGACCAAAAGGCCCGGTTTGGCGTACTCGCGAAGATAGAGTGCGGCAAGAACACCGAAGGGGACGACGACGAGCGACATGAGCAACGTCATGACGACCGTTCCCCAAATTGCCGGAAAGACGCCACCCTCCGTGTTCGCCTCACGCGGTTCGCCCGACAGAAACTCCCACCACCGATCCGCATAGATGCCAAACCGTTCAGACAATCCAAGCCGGTTGGGTGCGTATGCCCGTACGATATCGATCAGGGCGATACTTGACTCGACACCGTCCGAGGTGCGTAGCACGATATGGTACCGAGCGTTCTCTTTATTCGATCGCTTGATTTTGTCGCCAACTCGTGCGAACCTTGTACCCAATTCACGTTGAGTCCGATCATACCGTTCGGCGGCTTGTTTCCATTGGGGCGAGTCGTTGCCGAATCGCATCTTCACTTTTTTCAACGCGAGCCGTGCCTGCTCCAAGGCACGATTAATGTTACCAACTGTGCGTTTCTCGAGCCGTCGTGTTGCACGCCATCGTCGACGAATAGTTTCATGATGACGCTGATACTCGCGCCATACCGAATCGGGCGTCGATGCCACCACTTTGTCGTCAATCCGAAATTGCGAAGGAAAGCCATAGAAGCGTCCCCATGCGGTCCGCTCCAGCAGTAGACCCCACTCTGGATGCGTTTCGCCCTTGTTCGCTAACTCAAAATCGCTCACCCAACGAAAATGCTCGTTAGTCAATTCGAAATTGCCAATTCGAACCAGGCGGCGGTGGACCGGTAGACGGATGTCAAAACTCCAGACGGTCAACGCCTGATCTCCAAACAGTTGCATCCATAACGGCGAATCGTCGTCCAACGCATCGGTCATTGCGGCAAGGTTCCCCAATTCAAGCCACTGTTGTTCGCCTTTCCTCCACGCTTTCCATTCCGCGGACAACCGTCCCCCCGTCTGATCAGCCTCAACCAGCAATTTGATCCTTGCCGCCAAGGAAGAGACTAGAGCCGACTTTCGCCGCTCGGATTGCACGGGCACGGTCGCCCGCAAGACACGCTGGTCGGAAGGGGAGAGCTCATTTAGCACTTCATGACTCAGTCTCTTGGCTTGCAGCAATCGCTGAATCGGTACCCATAATTCGGCCAGTTGTGACGGCAGACTTCCCCGCCTGACCGCATCGTGCAGACTTTGACGAAGTTGCGAATCGAGTAATCGCTTCGCCGCCACGGCCGATTTGCCGGCCAGCATATTAGCCGAACCGTAGGTTAAGTCGTAACAGTCGGTTCGAGTGATTTCGCCGACCAGAGTCGCGCCGTCCGTTGTTTTGACTTGTACAAGGGGAAGTGGCCAGAACGTAGTCATGCCTCGGAACAGAACCAATAGCAGCAATCCCACAACCATTGCCAGACACAGGACCAAACCGGCTCCGTTGAGCCAGACAAATGGCTCGGCTCTTGCCCACAACGAGAGTGCGCCGCCGCGCTGACGTCGTCGACGCGCGGATAGCCGCTCGGGGTGTGTTGGCAGTGGTTCGTCCTGCTGAAGACTCACAGCTCAAAAGCCCTCTTCCGAAATCTCAAACGAACAATCTCGGCGACTGTATTCACAACAAACGTCATCGCAAAAAGTACAAGTGCCGCAACAAACAGCATTCGATAGTGTGTACTACCGGCCACGGCCTCCGGAAGCTCCACGGCAATGTTGGCCGAAAGCGTGCGAAATCCATTGAAAACATTCCAGTCCATCACCGGCGTGTTCCCGGCTGCCATCAATACGATCATGGTTTCACCGACAGCTCGCCCCAATCCGATCATGATCGCCGAAAATAGACCGCTCATTGCCGTTGGGATCACGACACGAATCGCCGTTTGCCATGGTGTGGCACCTGCCCCCAAAGACGCGGCTCGCAATGAGACGGGGACCGCCGACAACGCGTCGTCAGAAATCGTGAAGATGATGGGAATGAGGGCAAAACCCATGATCGCGCCAACGACCAGAGTGTTGCGTTGCACGTATGTGGCGACGAACGAACCTCGAGGATCCCATGCGAATGCCTGAAAAAGCCATGACAGCGCATAGGCCACTGTTACAGTGCAACCGACACCAGTCAAAAACTTTACCATGTCCATGGCGGCGAAGCGACAGCTTGACCAATGGCCCAAGCGGGCTCGCATTCGGGGAGTTACCCACACGGCCGTTATCCAGGTGATTACGATCGCCGATAGAGGTAGATACAGCAACATCCAGGCACCTGCGCCCGTTCCGATCTGGCCATCCAACCAGACTTTGAAGTTACCCGAAAAAAAACTATGTTCGACGAACGGCGCCAGAGCGACTGCCAGCCAACCTCCGCCAAGCATCGCCAGGGCGACCGGCACCAGACGCCATTTTGCGGCTCGCGTTGTTACCGTCGCGGGCAGTAGCTGCCAAAGGTAGGCGCCGAGGAGCACGGCAAATGGGATTGTGAATAGGCAGGTCAGGAAGCTGACCACATGGTGCTCGACGACTGGCGCAAATACCAGGGCCGCCAGAAATCCCAACACCACGCTTGGTAGACTGGCCATCGCCTCGATTGTCGGCTTGACGATCCGTTTCGCACGCGGTTGCATGAACTCGCTCGTGTAAACGGCTGCCAGCAGCGCCAGCGGAATGGCTACTAGCATGGAGTAACATGTCGCCTTGAGAGTGCCGAATATCAGTGGCATCAAGCCGTATTTGGGCTCGAAGTCGTCTGTGCCGCTCGACGATTGCCAGACGTACTCCGGCTGCTTATAGCCTTCATACCAGACACGTCCAAAAACCGAAGATAGCGTTGTTTCCGGATGCGGCGCATCGATTGCCCACCCGCGATACCGATCGCGATTCCCAGTCAGTAGCAGATTGTCTTTCGGCGCGATCAGGATCTGTTCAGGATTTTGGTCGATAGCGTTAGCAGGTATTTCCGCCAACAGTTTCTCGCTGGTAACCTGGTAGAGACGTATTCGACCGTCCATGAATCCGGCGGCCAACATGCGAGAACGAGGCGAAGGTCCAAGTGCTGTCACGGGAGGTCCCCCCGCGCTGAGTTCATGAGCTTGTACCAACACGGCCCCGTCGCGGGTCGTTGTTTCTCGCGGCTTGACACGAAACCAGACACGCACTCGTCCCCGTGAATCTCCCACCGCCACTGAGGTCTTGCCGATCAGGAAACTTAGCTGTGTCAGCTGTGTATTCGGTGTTTCGACCAGATCGAGTTTCTCGGCCAAGGCGGGGGTCGTCACGTTCCGTGTGTCATAACGCAGGGCCGTTCCATCACGCCACGCGATAAGGACCCAGTCGCCCAAACCGGACAGCAGGAGAAACGTGGGGAGTTCGCCACGATGCATCGGCAAGTTGATCCCGCCTTTTTTCACGCGAAAAGTGATCTTGCCGGTCAACAGATTCTTGCGTTGAGACAGTTTTCCAAGGTGCAACTTTCCGTTGGAGTCGAGCGCGGCGAAGAAGCTTCCTTGTCCATTGGGCGAAACGTCGATCAAGCGAATTGCGGCAGCTCGCTTAAGCTTCACCCGCGCATGCAACCGAATCTCAAGCCGTTGGAAGCGCAATTGTCCCTCGACTGTTCGCATTGCGATGCCACCTTCGTGGGGACATTGGTGGCCCTCATGCAGCGAGCGCAAACGAGACGGCACCGTGGATTCGTCCAGGAAATCGGTTTTGAATTCGATCGTTGCCAATTGCAGAGTCCCGTTGGAAAACCCGAATCCGGCTTTGCCGCCGCGAATCGAGAAAACCGCGGCAGACGGGATGGCCGACTCGAACGGATGGCTGGTTTCCAATAGTTGCCCCGTACCGGCCTGGTAGGAACGAATGCAGCCATCCGTGGAATACGACCAGAGAATCTGAGCGTATTCGTCAATTCCCATGTGCAACAACTCGTTCCGTTCGCTCCTGTTGCTTCCTCTCCATGAATGTGCCGGTTCGGCAATCAAGTGCTCGGATCGAAACAGGGGCAACACGGTCCAGACCAGGAAGACGGCGACTAGCGAAATAGCAAGAATCGTTCCGATGCCTCCGATTGCGATGATCCATCGAGCTATACTGTCGGCGATCCGCACCGATCGCCGTGTTGTGTGAGTACGCCGTTTGCGAGCCACCCGTGATTTGGCCTCTCGGGAAGAAATGGTCATCGTAGCCGGGCTCCTGTAGCGAAGCTCAATCAATGTGCAGCGAGGTCAGCGCTTCGGACGCGATTGTGGCGGGTACTGGATAGTAGCCGGCCTTGATTACATCCCGCTGCCCCTGCCGACTGAATACGTATTTGATGAACTCTCTGCGCAGAGGGTCCAGCGGTTCGCCGGGCTTATGGTTGATATTGAGATAGAGAAACCGGGCCAATGGATACTCGCCCGAGTAGGCGTTCTAGGCCGTCGCCTCGACAAACTCGCTCTCATCGTCCTCGGCCAGTGGAACGACTCGCACGTCGGCGGTTTTATAGCCGATGCCACTGTAGCCGATTCCGAAACGATCGGTGGCACAGCCCTGGACAACTGACGAACTGCCGGGTTGCTCTTTGACTTCGTCCCTGTAGTCACCACCGAACAGAGCGTGTTTCTTGAAATAGCCGTAGGTTCCTGACGCCGAGTTGCGGCCATAAAGGCTGATTGGCGTGCGAAACCAACTGCCATGTAGTCCTAACTGTCCCCACGTATGAATACTCTTGGGGTATCCGCCTTTCCGAGTCTTCGAGAAAATTGCGTCTGCCTGCTGCAGTGTGAGTCGCTTAACGGGGTTGTCTTTGTTCACGTAGACGGCCAACATATCAATACTTGTCGGAATCGCAGTTGGTTTGTAACCGAATCGTTCCTCGAAGGCGTCGGCTTCAGCCTCCTTCATCCTTCGGCTCATGGGCCCGAACTGGGAAGTGCCGGCGATCAGTGCCGGAGGGGCTGTTGACGATCCTTTTCCCTCGATCTCGATTTTGACATTGGGATAGAACCGTTGAAACCCTTCGGCCCACAACGCCATCTCGTTATTCATCGTATCTGAACCAATACTCTTGAGACTCCCCGACACACCCTGCGTTGCATTGTATGTGGGAAGTTTTGGATCGACATGAAGCTGGGCCTCGACCGAACACGGGGAGATACCAAGAAACGCGATTGCTGAGACGACTGCCATGAATTTCATCGATTTCCTCCAGTACAGATGTGAAACAAAGACAACACGTTCTTCACGTGCGAGCCTGTTCAATTTCGCGAAGGTCACGGA